>JACOVB010000444.1 GCA_016177555.1 Candidatus Rokuibacteriota bacterium | reverse complement strand
GGCTCCTCGCAGGAACACCGCGAGGGCACCGGACAGCACGGCGAAGTCCGTCTGGACGGGGACCGGAGCCTGTCCGGCCTGGCTGGAGCGGCGGAAGACCTCCACCACGACAACGGTCCCGCGGACCGCGGCCACCGCGTTCGGCGTCCGGACCTCGAAGGCCTCGCCGGCGCGCACCCGCTGGCGCACCAGGCCGAAGGCGAGCTTGCCGGAGTCGAGGTCCACGGTGGACCGGCCAAGTTCTTCTGTCACGGTCAGCACGGAGAGCTCGCGGACGGTCACGAGCGCCTTGCCGCCCAGCAGTACGCGGAGGAGCGAGTTCTCGGCCGTGGTGATCCGGTCCCGCGTGAAGACGTTGTCCTTGAACTTGAGCGCGACCGGAGTGGGGAGGACGGGCCGCGCCACGGTGACCTGCCCCGAGAGCGTCGTCACCACCCCCACCCCCTGGGCCGACGCGGGATGCGGCGAGACACCGAGCACGAGCGCCGCCAGCAGCGCCGCGCGGCCAGTCGACCAGTTCATGAGCGCGCCTCCTCTTGAGGACATGGGCCCCGCGGGCCGGAGCCAGGGTGACGCTCCGATTATGCTGGGGGCAGCCGCCGGAAGGCAAGCATCAGCTGCGCCTCTGCGCCTCCGCCTCACTGACACCCGTCGGGCTCGCAGACGCGGACGACGTGCCGCTGCCGGAGGAGAACGAAGCGCTCCCGGAGGAGGTGGTTGTCCTCGAGGGAGTAGACCGGCCGCCCCGAGAGCAGCTCGCGCTGGACGGTCACGAGGATCTCGTCCAGCGCCGCGTGCCGGGCCTCGTCGGCCGGGAGCCCCTGGGCGCGCAGCCGCGCCTGCCGCCCCAGCCCGTACAGCCCCCAGTCGAAGAGCTGTATGTCCGGGCGCCGCCCCTCCACCACCTGCAGATACGCCAGTGGAGTGATGTGGACCCACCCGCCGACGATGAAGGCATCCGCCGCCACCTCGCCCAGCACGGCCTCGGCGTGGCGCCGGACATTGTCGTTGCCGCGCAGGTCCACCCGGGGGTAGTTCGTGACCACCAGGGCGGCGACGACGCCGGCCGCGGCCAGCGCGGCGACGCGCCGCGGGCGCCGCGCCCCGGTGCGGCCGGCCCAGGCGAGGACCCGCTCGAACCCCACCGCCATCCACACGCTCACCACGAGCAGCGGCACGAGGAACATCGTGTCCTTGTCCGGCACGCGGTACGAGACGTAGAAGACGGCCGTGCCTCCCCCCATCAGGCCCAGCGCTGCGGCAGCGGTCCGGTCCCGTCCCCACTGCGTGACGAGGCCCAGCGCGGCCAGCGCGGGCCCCGCGCCGAGGAAGGTGCGCCACACGAGCGCGCCGAAGCGGAACACCTCGGCGGGGAGCTCCGCGACCCGGTAGCCGAACATCACGTGGGAGAACATGGCGCCGCGCACCATCCAGGCGACCCCGTCGGCGGTGCGGAGATCCACGCCCAGCGTCTCGGCGTAGTTCAAGGCCGGCCCCGCCGCGTAGCGGAGGGGGAGGTAGAGGTAGGTCAAGGGGCCGAGAGCGGCGGCGCCGCAGGCGAGTCCCAGGACGGCGGGCGGGATCGGGTGGTGCCCGCGCTCGCGCCAGAGGAACAGGGCCAGGCCGGGAGCGAGCAGCACCGCGGACATGTGGTTGCCCAGGGAGAGCCCGAAGACGAGCGCGAGGCCGATGAGGTGGCGCGGCCGCCCGCTCGCGCGCCACGCGAGCAGGAACCAGAGCATGCCGGCCACGAGGAGCATGTGCAGCGTGTAGACTTCGGCCACGACGGCCTGGGACCAGAAGGGGAACGAGGCCCCGAGGGCGGCCGCGGCGGCCAGCGCCGCGCCGGGCGAGCCGGTCAGCGCGACCATCACCCGGCGGAGCAGGACCAGCGACAGCGCGGCGCACAGCGCAGAGAAGAGATTGGCGCGGTAGGCCATATCGCCCCACGGCACCATCAGCATGAACGCCTTGGCGAGCAGGAGGTAGAGCGGGTAGCCGGTGGCGTGCACGATGCCCAGCGCGTAGGCGCCGGCCGCGAGCTCGGCGCTGTCGAAGGTGTAGACGGTGGGCGCGAGCGTCCCGAGGTAGAGGGCGAGGCTCCCCGCCAGGAGCGCCACGTCGGATGTGACGCCCCGGCGCCCCAGAGCCCGCACCCGGGTCATGATGGCCACGCGCTGCCCCTTCACCGGGTCTTCTGGATCTCCACCACGAGCAGCCGGTCCGGCATCTGGCGCACGGTGAAGCGGATACGGTCTCCCGGCGCGACCCCGGCGCGGTCGAGCAGCTCCCGCGACTCGACCATGAAGGACATCGAGGTCATCTCGTCCATGAGCCCCGGCACGGCGTCATGCCTGACCAGGATCATGGTGTCGCCCCATCGGGCCTCGAGAACACCGGTGACCCGGTAGAGCCCCCGCCCCGGGAACACGGCGCGATAGCTGCCCCAGATGCCAGCCGCAAAACCTGTCAGGAGGAGAACGAAGAGCGCCGGGACGGCCCACCGTCCGGGCCGGGGCACTACCTGGGCTTGTCCCGGAGGACGCGCCGCAGGAGCTTGCCGGTGCCGGGGCCGGCCGGGCCCGGGGCCCGCGGCACGGCCGGGACGAATTCCACCTCGCGCGGCAGCTTGTAGACGGCGAGCGTGTCCCGGCAGAACTCGATCAGCTCCCCGCCGAGGGCCTCGCTGGCAGAGCACCCGGTCTTGAGGACGACGTAGGCGCGCGTCTTCTGCCCCCGCACGGGGTCGGGCACGCCGATGACCGAGCAGTCCGCGACGGCAGGGTGACGGCGGAGCGTCTCCTCGATCTCCTCCGGACCGATCCGGTACCCGGAGGACTTGATGAGGTCGTCCTCGCGCGAGAGAAACCACACGTACCCGTCCTCGTCCATGCTGACGAAGTCCCCGGCGCGGCACCACCCGTTCCACACCGCCTGCTTCTGCTTCTCCTCGTCCCGCCAGTACACGGTGCCCGTGGGGCCCCGGGCGATGAGACGTCCGGGCTCGCCGGGCTTGCAGTCCACACCCTCCTCGCTGACCACGCGGAGCTCGTAGCCCGGCACCGGCGGGCCGATGGCCCCGGGCTTCACGTGCCGCGTGACGGCCGAGGAGATGAAGACGTACATCATCTCGGTGGTGCCGAGCCCCTCGTAGATCTCGTGCCCGAACATCTCCTTCCACGCCTGGTAGGTCTCGGCGCCGAGGGACTCGCCCCCGCCCGTGCAGATGCGCACGGAGGACAGATCGTATGTCTGCCGGGCGCCCGGCACCTGGAGCATCTTCCGGTACGCCGTGGGCAGGATGGACACGACGGTGATCCGGTGCTTCTGGATCTGCTCGAACATGCCCTCGGGCGTGAAGCGGGGCAGCAGCGACGCCGCGGCGCCGAAGCGGAAGGGAATCACCGCCTGGGTCGAGTAGCCGGCGGCGAGCGACAGGGGCGCGGGACCGCCGATCACGTCCTCGGCCGTCACCCCCCAGCCACACCGGCCGAAGCCGTCGGGCACGATGAGAGCCTCTTCCATGACGTGGACCGTGCCCTTGGGAAGCCCCGTGGTGCCCGAGGTGAAGAGCAGGACGGAGACGGCCATGCGGTCCCGGCGCACGGGGGGGAGGCTCTCCGCGCCGCGGGCCACCAGCTCCCCGTACGGGATATAGCCCTTGGCCTTGATCGTCGCCGTATCCCCGCCGATCACGATGACGTGCTTGACGGTCTCGAGCTGCTGGCGCGCCGCGTCCACCTCCTCCAGGAGCGGGGCGGCGACGATGAGCGCCACGGCCTCAGTGAGCCCGGCCACATGGGCGAGCTCGGCGCGGGAGAACAGCGGCGAGGTCGGCACGATCACCGCGCCGATCTTGATCACGGCGAAGTTCGCCACCAGCGCCGGCGGGATGGAGGGCGAGCGCAGCAGCACCCGGTCCTCCTCCTCGATCCCGAGGGCCCGGAGCGCGCTGCCGACCTTGTTGACGGAAGCGCCGAGCGCCCGGTACGTGATCGTCTGGTCCTCGAAGAGGATCGCCGTGCGGTCTCCCCGGCCCTCGGCCACGTGGCGGTCCACCAGCTCCTCGGTGGAGTTGAGGCGCTGGGGGTACGCGGCGTGCTCGGGGAGCGTGTAGATGCGCTCCGGCCACAGCTCGCGCGGCGGCAGATACCGTGGGGGAATCCTGCCCATGGAGCCCCTCGTCTGCGGACCGATCAGTCGAGGTCGCCCCTGGGCTGGATCTTCCCGCTCAGGTGGTCGGGCGTGATGACCCAGTCGCCGCCGCAGCCCTCGTCGAAGACGCGGGCCGCCATCCGGTACGCGGTGCCGAAGCTGAGCAGCAGCACCGCGATGGTGCTGGCCGTGCCCACGCCGCAGACGATCGCCTTGCCGGGCACGTGGAAGACGTTCATGAGCCCGGCGGCCGCCTTCTGCCCGTCGGTGGGCTCCATGCCGGCCTGCTGGGCGCCCCCGGCCGGCGTCTGCGCCTGGGCCACGGCCGTCCACGAGGCCAGCGGGAACGCCGCGGCGACGGTGAAGGCCAGCCCTGCTGCCACCCACCTTAGTGTCTTCGCGTAGCGCGAGGTGTTCATGGTCATCTCTCCTGTCGGAAGCGGTGTCATCGCCTAGATCACGCCGGCGGTGCGCAAAGCCTGGAGGTCTCCCTTCCCGAGGCCCAGGTACTTGAGGTAGATGTGCTCGTTGTCCGCGCCCACCGGTCGGCACGCCCACTTGATGCGGGGCGGCGTCCGGGACATCTTCCACGGCGGGGCCTGGAGCAGGAGCTCCCCGTAGTCCGGATCGTCCACCTTCTGCAGCACGCCCCGCTCCCACCAATGCGGCTCCGCGAGCACCTCCTCCGGGCGGTTGAGCCGCGCCGTGGCGACGGTCCCCGGGCCGCGCTTGTGGACCATGTAATCCTGGAAGCGGTGGAGGATGTCCTCGGCCGTGAGATCGGCCGACCAGCGCTCCAGCTCCTGGTGGAGTTCGCGCGCCTTGAGGATCCGATCCTTGGTGGTGGCGAAGCGCTCCTTCAGGTCCGGGCGCCCCATGATGTTGGTGAGCCCGGTGAAGTTGACGTCCGAGAAGCCCGCCACGAAGGAGTACGAGTCCCTGGTCTTGATGAGCGTGTACGGGAACACCTGGATGTGCAGCCCTCCCACCCGCTCCTGGATGCGCTGGGCGGCGTGGTACCAGATGACGCCGGCGTCGCTGAAGCGCATCTCCGCTTCCGAGGGCGTGAGGTCCAGGAACTGGCCGCGCCCGCTCACCACGCGCCAGTGCAAGGCCGCCAGCACCGAGAGCGCGCCGAACCCTCCGCCCACATACCAGCCAATCCAGTTGCCCTGCTTGGTGGGCGCCGATGACTCCGCGGGCCCCTCGCCCTCGGGCTCGCCCGTCACATAGGGCACACCGGACAGCGCCTGGTCGGTGATGTCGTAGTCGGGCATCACCTGGGCGGCGCGCGGCCCGAACTGGCCGTGGGTCGAGACGGCGAGGTAGATCAGGCCCGGATTCAGCACCGAGAGCTGGCGGTAGCCGATGCCCCAGGCGTCCATCTGGCCCGGCAGCTCGCTCTCGATGAGCACGTCCACGTGACGCGCCAGACGCACCAGGAGGAGTCGACCCTGCTCGGTGTGCAGGTTCAGCGTGACGTGCCGCTTGTTGCGCGCCTCGACGAGGTAGGCGAGCCCCGTCCCGCGATGCGTGACGCCTTCGGGCGAGTACAGCCGCGCGACGTCCCCCGTGGGCGGCTCCACGCGGATCACCTCGGCGCCGAACTCCGCGAGGATGGACGAGGTGAAGAGCGCGGCGAAGTTCCCGCTGGACACGTCGAGGACGCGCAGGTCGTCGAGGGCCTCGGGCTTGTCGTGGGCCTTCGCCGGGTCGCTGAGGTCCTTGGCGAACTGGGCCCAGGGCACACCGTGCCGGCCGTCGCTCGCGGGCGGGCTGTCGCTCATATGCGCGGCCCCCCGCTCCAGTCGGCAGGAGGCCTGGCCCCGTTGCGATCCGCCCACTGGCCCACCACCTTCCGCTCCTCCAGATCCTTGATGTGCGACGGGGAGAGCCCCAGGAGCCGCATCAGGACGTCGTGGTTGTGCCAGCCCACGGGCTTGGCCGCCCACTTGATCCGGGCCGGCGTCTCGGAGAGCTTGACTGCCGGCCCCTGCTCGACCATCTCGCCGTAAAGCGGGTCCTCGTACTGCCATACCGAGCCGCGAGCGCGCAGGTGGGCATCGTCGTGCTTGTCCCTGGCGGTGGCCACGCGGGTGGCGGCGAAGCCGTGCCGGGCGCCCGCCGCCTCGATCTCGGCGCGCCCGAGCCTGCCGGCCCATGCGCGGATCGTGTCGAGCAGCGGGTTCATGTGCTCGGGCTTCTGGCGCGCCGGGAGCGTGGCGAACCGGGGATCGCTGGCAAGGGCCGGCTCCCCCATGGCCTGGCAGAGCCCCGCGAACTCCGCGTCGCGCGCCGCGGCCACGGCCACGTAGCCGTCACGGCACGGAAAGATCTCCGCGGGCACGAGCGCCTCGTCACGGTTGCCCGCGGGTCCCCGGTCGCGGCCCGTGAGCCCCAGCCTCACCCAGGTCCAGTCGAGAGTCCGGATCAGCCCCTCGCTCTGGGCGAAGTCGATGAGCTGCCCTTCCCCGGTCCGGTCCCGGTGATGGAGGGCCACCAGCGCAGCCGTGGCCCCCATCAACCCGCCGAACCAGTCGCCGATGAAGATGCCGCAGAGGATGGGCGGGCGGCCCGTGAAGCCGGTGATGGCGATGGTGCCCGACACGGTCTGGGCCACCGCGTCGTAGGACGCGCGCCCTTGAGAGAACGGGCCCCACTGGCCGAAGCCCGAATCGGCCACGTAGATGAGTCGGGGGTTCCCCTCGCGCATCTGCCGGTAACCGATCCCCCACGTGTCCAGCGTCCCCGCCCGGAAGTTCTCCACCAGGATGTCCGACCTGGATGCCAGCTGCCTGAAGAGCGCCTTGCCGTCTTCCGCGTGCAGGTCGATGCCGACGTGGCGCTTGGAGTGGTTCTCCGGGTAGAAGCCGAGGGAGGCGTTCTTCCAGTAGGTGGCCTCGGGCGTCACGTAGCGCATCGTGTCGCCGCCAGGGGGCAGCTCCACCTTGATGACCTCCGCCCCCAGCTCACCGAGGAAATCCGCGGTGGTGGGCCCGAGGACGAGCGTCGTCAGCTCCAGGACGCGGATGCCGCGCAGGGCTTCGGGCTTGTCGAACACACGCGCGCGGTCGAAGAGCGCCGCCGTCCACTGGAAGTACTCCTGGGCCTCTCGCTCGGCCATCGGGACTCCTCCCCCTCTCGTCCGGGGGTGCTGGTTTGTTCGTGTTAGGCCAGGTCCGATCGAGCGCGCAATCGCCACTATAGCAGGAGAATTCCTGCGCCTTCAAGGGTTTCGGGCCCTGGGGCGAGGCCGAAAGCCACTTGACGCGGAGCCTCTTTGGGCAGATCCTCGGGCGCATCGAGCATGTCGCGGGGCATCCGACCTGATCCAGGTGACAACACTGCAAGCTCAGAGCCGAGCGCTTTCAAAAGGAGGCACGAGGATGGCCGCCAATATGACTCCCTGGCATACGGACAGCTGGTTTGTGAGCCCCTGGAACTTCCTGGACGAGGTCATGCAGGGGACTCAGTTCCCCAGGCGGGTGAAGTTCCACGACGTGTGTCTGCGGGACGGCGAGCAGCAGGCCGGCGTGGAGTTCACCCCAGCCGAGAAGGTGCGCCTGGCCACCCTGCTGGCCGAGGCGGGGGTGCACCGGATCGAGGCCGGCATGCCGGCGGTCTCTCCGGCGGACGCCAAGGCCATCAAGGAGATCGTGAAGCGGAACCTGCCCGCCGAGATCTTCGCCTTCTCCCGCTGCATGAAGGAGGACGTGAAGCGGGTGGTGGACACGGGCGTGAAGGGCATCGTGATGGAGGTCCCCTCCAGCGAACACATCATCGAGTACGCCTACAAGTGGACCCTCGATCAGGCCGTCGAGGCCAGCATCGAGGCCACGCAGTACGCCAAGTCGCAGGGCCTGTACGTCGTGTTCTTCCCCATCGACGCCTCCCGGGCCGATATGAGCTGGTACTTGAAGATCATCGAGCAGGTGGCCACCCAGGGGCACATGGACGCCCTGGCATTGGTGGACACCTTCGGCGTGCTGTCGCCGCACGCCGTCCGGTACTTTGTGCGCCACACCCGCGAGCGGATCAAGAAGCCCCTGGAAACCCATTTCCACATGGACTTCGGCATGGGTGTGGCCAACACGGTGATCGCGGTGGCGGAGGGCGCCGAGGTGATCCACTCCACCATCTCCGGCATCGGGGAGCGGGCCGGCAACGCGCCCACCGAGGACACGCTCCTGGCCCTGCTCACCATGTACGGGGTGGACACGGGCATCAAGACCGAGCGCCTCACCAAGCTGTCCCGGTACGTGCGGAAGATCGCCAGGATCGCCATGCCCGCCAACCGGCAGATCGTGGGGGACACGCTCTTCGACATCGAGTCCGGGATCATCGCGACTTGGTACAAGAACGCGGCCAGGGACCACTTCCTGGAGGTGTTCCCGTTCCACCCGAAGCTGGTGGGGCAGCGGATGCCCCGCGTGGTGCTGGGAAAGAACAGCGGCCTCGACTCCATCCGGATGCACCTGGAGCGCATCCGCGTCAAGGCCACCGAGGACCAGGTGACCGACATCCTCATGCGGGTCAAATCCGCCTCCCTGAAGAAGAAGGGCCTCCTCGACGACAAGGAGTTCCGCAGGATCGTGAAACAGGTCGTGCCGCGATGAAGATCGTTCGCTTCTCCCAGAGTGGCCTCGCGCCACGCCTGGGCTGCTTCCTCGGGCAGGACCGCGTGATGGATCTGGCCGCGACGGGCGCCACCCACCTCGCCGCCAAGGGCGTGGTCCGCGCCGGGGAGATCGCGGCAACGCTGTTCCCGCAGAGTACCCGCGGCTTCCTCGAGGGTGGGGTCGTCAGCCAGGACATGCTCGCCGCGATGATGGCGGCGATCAAGGCCGGGACGCTGGACCCGGTCGCTCACGTGGCCGGCTCCGTCCGGCTGCACGCGCCCATCGCCGATCCCGGCAAGTTCATCTGCATCGGCCTGAACTACCGGGACCACGCCGCCGAGGGGGGCACCCCCGTGCCGAAGCAGCCGCCGATCTTCCCCAAGTGGGCCAACGCCATCCTCGACCCCGGCGAGCCCATCCTGAGGCCGCGCGGCGAGACGACGCTCGACTGGGAGGTGGAGCTCGGCGTCGTCATCGGAACCACCGCCCGACACGTCCCGAGGGCGCAGGCCCTCGACCACGTCTTCGGCTACACGATCGTCAACGACGCGAGCGCGCGCGACTTCCAGTTCCACACGAGCCAGTGGGCCTCGGGCAAGATCGGCGACACGCTGGCCCCGGTGGGCCCGTACATCGCCGATACGGCCGAGATCCCTGACCCGCACGTGCTCGAGCTCAAGACCTGGGTCAACGGCAGCCTCATGCAGAACGGGACCACGCGCAACTTCATCTTCGACATCGGCTACCTCATCGAGTACCTGTCGAGCATCATGACGCTCGATCCCGGCGATCTCATCGCCACGGGCACCCCCGCCGGGGTCGGCTTCTCCCGCAAGCCGCCCATCGTGCTCCGGCCCGGCGACACCGTGCGGCTCGAGATCACCGGGCTCGGCACGCTCGAGAACCCGGTGCAGGACGCGTAGCGCAGCCCCATTGCCGGTTGCCGGCCAACGCCCCTTGGCAATTACTGAAAACTCAGTTATTCTATAAATCAGAATTTCGGACTTCTGGCTCTGGCATTGGCAAAGGTGAAGGAGGCTCTCATGGCTCAGGTCAAATCCCTCAGCAAGCTCGTGCGGCCGCTTCCGAAGGGCCAGATTACGCTCCCCATCGAGTTCCGGCGTCGTCTGAAGATTGACGACAAGACCATCTTGAGCCTTTCGTTGAAGGGATCAACGATTGAGATTCTCCCCCTCCGACTCGCCGATCAGGAGGTTTCCCTGAGAGAATATGAGACGGATGAGATTGCCCGCTTTCTCGAAGAGGACCGCCTCGATCGGAAAACCGCCAACAAGGTCCGCCGACTCCTGGGCAAGCGTGCGTGAAGGCTACGCCCCGCCTGTTCTGCGACGCCAGCATGCTCATCGCGTCCGCCGGCTCGAAGACCGGCGCTTCGGCGCTGGTGCTGGACCTGTGCCGACAGGGGGCCTGCGAAGCCGTCTGCAGCCGGCTTGTGCTGCTCGAAGCCGAGCGCAACATCAAAGCCAAGATGGAACCGCACGCCTTGCTCCGTTTTTATCAGGAGATTGCGTCTCTGGACCTCGAACTGGTGGAAGCACCAACCGAAGAGGACATCGCTGCCCAGCGACGGATCATCGATCCCAAGGATGCCCACGTGCTCGCCGCCGCGCTCAAGGGTAAGACCACATTCCTGCTGACTTTTGATCGCAAGCATTTCATGGTCCCAACCGTCCTTGAGGCTGGACTTCCTTTCTCGATCATGACGCCCGGGGACTTCCTTCGGTACTTGCTCAGCCAGTGGTGCTGGGGCTCGAGATCACCGGGCTCGGCACGATCGAGAACCCGGTGAAGGACGCGTAGCGCAGCCCCATGGATCTGGAGCTGCTGCGGACGCTGGTCATCGGCAACGCGACGAGGATCGTACTGTGCTCGCTCGACGGCCTGGGCGGCCTGCCCCGCCCCGGGACGGCCAGGAGCGAGCTGGGGACCGCGCGTATCCCGAACCTGCACGCTCTGGCCGGCCGCTCGGCCTGCGGGCTGATTCGCCACGTGGGCCCGGGTATCACTCCGGGCAGCGGGCCCGGACACCTCGGGCTCTTCGGCTACGATCCCCTGCGCTATGTCGTCGGGCGCGGGGAGCTCGAGGCGCTCGGCAACGACTTCGACCTGCGCCCGGGCGACGTCGCGGCGCGGGGGAACTTCTGGACCGTGGATGGCGACGGCCGCATCACCGACCGCCGGGCTGGACGGATCCAGACCGAGTTGTGCAACCGCCTCGTGGAGCGGCTCCGCCAGATCCGCCTG
>JACOVB010000483.1 GCA_016177555.1 Candidatus Rokuibacteriota bacterium | reverse complement strand
GGGCCGGTGGTGTTCAACGAGATCGGCGACAACCCCAACGCCTCCACCGCCCTGATCCAGATCCTGGGCCAGAAACCCGTGGTCGTGTGGCCCAAGGAGGCCGCCCAGCAGAAGGCGGTTTTCCCGCGTCCCAAGCGGTGAGATCGCCGCATGGCAGGGCCGGCTGGGGGCGCGGGCCCGGGGCGCCCTCCCCGGCCCCCGAACACCACGGGCCTCGGGGAGCATCCCCGGCCCCGCGCCCCCAGCCGGTGATCCCCTCGGAGACCCGTGGGGTATCGGGGTCGAGCCGGGGACGCCGGCCGGGGCCGCGGGCGGGGACGCGCACGGTCTGATATGGATGCGGCGCTCGTCGGCCAGGGGCTCCTGAACGGGCTCCTCTTCGGCGGGGTCTACAGCCTCATGGCCGTGGGCCTCACGCTCATCTTCGGCGTCATGCGCGTGGTCAACTTCGCGCACGGCGACATGATGGTGTGGGGGATGTACCTGGCCTGGATGCTCGCCACGCGCCTCGGCGTGGATCCATACGCCGGCTTCGTCCTGTGCGCCGGGGGGCTCTTCGTGGTGGGGTTCGTGGTGCAGCGGACGCTCGTGGAACGGATCGTGGACGCCCCCCACGAGATGCAGATCCTCCTCATGCTCGGCGTGGCGCTGGTGCTCGAGAACGCAGCGCTGGTCGCCTTCGGCCCCGACCCGCAGCGGGTCCGCTCCGCGCTCACCGCCTCCACGCTGTGGCTCGGCCCCATCTTCGTGGACGTGGGGCGGCTCGTGACGTTCGGCCTGGCCGTCCTGCTCACCGGCGCGCTCTATCTCTTTCTCGCCCGGACCCCGCTCGGCCGCTCCGTCCGGGCGGCGGCCGACAATCCCTATGGCGCGCTGGTGATCGGCACCGACGTGCGCCGCGTCTACGCCGTCGCCTTCGGCATCGGCGCCGCCTGCGTCGGCGCTGCCGGAGCCCTCGTCTCGCCCATCCTGCCCTTCCAGCCGGCCGGCGGGCTGTCGCTGTCGGTGGCGTCGTTCAACATCGTCATCATCGGCGGCATGGGGAGCCTCCTCGGAGCCTTCGTGGGGGGGCTGCTGGTCTCCGTGGCGGAGTCGATGGGGGCTGTCTTCCTGGCGCCCTCCATGAAGGAGCTGGTGAGCTTCTCGCTCCTCATCGCCATTCTCCTCTTCCGGCCCGCCGGGCTCTTCGGGAAGGGCAGCGAATGACCGGTTGCCCATGAGGTGGGCCGCGGTCGGCGCGATCGCCGTGCTGCTGGCCCTGCCGGCGGTGCTGGGCTCCTACGCCATCACCGTCTTCATCTTCATCTTCTTCTACGCCTTCCTCGGGCAGGCGTGGAACATCATCGGCGGCTACGCCGGACAGCTGTCCGTGGGGCACGCGGCCTTCGTGGGCCTTGGCGCCTACACCTCGGCCATGCTGTCGATCCACGCGGGGCTCACCCCGTGGATCGGCATGCTCGTGGGCGGGGTCCTGTCCGCCGCCCTCGGGGCGGTGATCGGGTACCTCGGCTTCCGCTTCGGGCTGCGCGGCTTCTACTTCGTGCTCCTGACGGTGGCCTTCGCCGAGATCTTCCGCATCATCGCGCTCAACACGGACTGGGTCGGCGGGGCGCAGGGGCTGTACATCACCTTCACGGGCGATCCCCGCCAGTTCCAGTTCCAGGACAACCGCGTGTACTACTACGTCTCGCTGGGGCTGATGCTCCTCGCCACGGGCGTGGTTGCCTGGATCGAGCGCCACCGCTTCGGCGCCTATCTCGTGGCCATCCGCGAGGACGAGAACGCGTGCGAGGCGCTGGGCGTCGACACGTTCCGGTACAAGATGCTGGCCATCGTGGTCTCGGCGTTCCTGACCGGCATCGGCGGCACCTTCTACGCCTTCTACCTCTTCTCGCTGCAGCCGAACTCGGTCTTCGGCATCCCGCTGTCCGTGGAGATCGTCATCCGCCCCATCGTCGGGGGCTCCGGCACGATCCTCGGACCGATCCTCGGATCGTTCATCCTGAGCCCCCTGGCCGAGCTGTCGCGCACCTACTTCTCCCAGGGCGGCTGGACCGGCACGCACCTGATCGTCTACGGGGCGCTCCTGATCGGCGTGGTGCTCTTCCTGCCCCAGGGCGCGTATCCGGCGCTCCGCCGGCTGCTCCTGAGGGTGAGGGGCTGATGGCGCCGGACGCGCGCAGCGGCAGCCTGCTCGACGTCCGCGGGCTCTCCAAGCGTTTCGGGGGGCTCCAGGCCGTGAGCGACCTGTCTTTCGCCATGGCCGAGGGCGAGATGCTCGGGCTCATCGGGCCCAATGGCGCCGGGAAGACCACGGTCTTCAACCTCGTCTCCGGCTTCCTCGGACCGGACAAGGGCGAGATCCGCTTCGGCGGCCGGAGCATCGTGGGACTCAAGCCGCACGCGATCTGCCGGCAGGGGCTCGCGCGGACCTTCCAGATCGTCCGCCCCTTTCCTCACCTCTCGGTGCTCGACAACGTGAAGGTGGGCGCACTCACCCGCCACCCGAACGCGCGCGAGGCGCTCGAGCAGACGCGCGCGGTGGTGGAGCGGGTCGGGCTCGCGCCGAAGGCGGCCGTGGCGGCCGGGAGCCTCACGCTGGCCGACCGCAAGCGTCTGGAGATGGCGCGGGCGCTGGCCACGGAGCCCACCCTCCTCTTGCTCGACGAGGTCGTGGCGGGGCTCAACGCGACGGAGATCGAGGCCATCGTCCGGCTCATCGCCGGCATCAACGAGTCCGGCGTGTCCATCCTTCTCATCGAGCACAACATGCGCGCCGTCATGGCGCTCTCCCACCGCATCGTGGTGCTCTCCTTCGGGGAGAAGATCGCGGAGGGGACGCCGAGCGCCGTCGCCAGCGACGCCCGCGTGATCGAGGCCTATCTCGGCGAGGAATATGTCCACACTGCTCAGGCTTGAGGGCATCGAGGTCGGCTACGGCGACCTCACCGCCGTGCGCGAGGTCTCCCTCGAGGTGCGCACGGGCGAGGTGGTGGCGCTCATCGGCGGCAACGGCGCCGGCAAGACCACCACGCTGCGGGCCATCACCGGGCTCTTGCCGGTCCGCCGCGGCGTGATCGAGCTGGACGGCCAGCGGCTCGACGGGCTGTCGCCGTCGCGGATCGTGGCGCGGGGGCTGGCGCATGTGCCCGAAGGCCGCCAGCTCTTCCCCAGCATGACGGTGCGCGAGAACCTCGAGCTGGGCGCCGGCGGCCGGGAGGCCCGGGCGCGCCGGCACGAGACGCTCGAGTGGGTCTTCCGGCTCTTCCCGCGGCTGCAGGAGCGCAACGGCCAGCTGGCGGGGACGCTCTCGGGCGGCGAGCAGCAGATGTGCGCCATCGGGCGCGGGCTGATGGCGAGACCCCGGCTCCTCATGCTGGACGAGCCGAGTCTCGGGCTCGCCCCGGTGGTGCTGAAGATGATTTTCGAGACCCTGGCAGAGATCAACCGGCAGGGAACGACGATCCTCCTGGTGGAGCAGAACGTGGCCCGCGCGCTCCATCTGTCGCATCGGGGCTACGTGCTCGAGAACGGGCGAATCGCGCTGGGAGGCTCCAGAGACGAGCTCCTGCAGAGCGGCTACATCAAGCAGGCCTATCTTGGGCTGTGACCCGATGACAAAGGGACCCGGGCTGCCATTCCTGCCGACGATGGGGGTGGGGAGCTACGCCTCCCCAGCCTGGCTCGTGGCCGCGCGCGAGAAGATCCGCGACCAGAGCTTCGGCCCCCAGGACGTGGACGAGACGCTGGAGGACGCCACGCGCATCGCGGTGGCGGACCAGATCGAGGCGGGCCTGGATGTGCTCTCCGACGGCGAGATGCGCCGGCAGCGCTTCGTCTACGAGATGTTCGACCGCCTGGGCGGCCTCCAGCGCGTGCCGCCGCGGCGGCGGGTCGGCGTCCCGGGCTACGACATGGCCCCGCACTTCGCGACCACCGGGCCCGTGGAAGCGCCCGGGGGCCTGGGGATCGTCTCCGAGCTCGAGCTGCTGCGCCGTCTCGCCCCCGGGCATGCCCTCAAGGTCGCGCTGCCGGGGCCGCTGACCTTCGGTCAAGCCATCGAGCCCGCCGCGGGCTACCCGGCGGGTGCGGCCGGCGCCGCTGCGCTGCTCGACGATCTTGTCGGCCTGGTGCGCGC
>JACOVB010000482.1 GCA_016177555.1 Candidatus Rokuibacteriota bacterium | reverse complement strand
GCTCTACACGGACTGGTCCACGCTGGTGAAGTTCCAGCGCACGCGGGGCGTCCTGCGCCTCATGGCCGCGGTGATCCATAGCCTCTGGGAGAAGGGCGACAAGAACCCGCTGATCCTGCCCGCCAACATCCCCATCGACGAGCCCCGCGTCCAGTTCGAGCTGACGCGCTACCTCTCGGACAACTGGGTCCCGGTGATCGAGAAGGATGTGGACGGGCCCAGCGCCCTGCCGCTCCGGCTCGACGGCGAGGTCCCCAACCTCGGCAAGTACGCCGCCTGCCGTCGGGTGGCGCGCACCATCTACCTGGGCTCGGCGCCCACCGCCACCGCGGCCAACCGCGGCATCGAGGACCGGCGGATCAAGCTCGGCTGCGTCATGCCTGGCGAGGCGGTGGCCATCTTCGGCGATGCGCTCCGCCGTTTGAGTGCGGCGGCGACCTATCTCTACCCGGAAGGCGGCCGCTACTGGTACTCGACCCAGCCCACAGTGACCAAGCTGGCGGAGGACCGCGCCGAGCAGTTCAAGCGCGCCCCGGACAAGGTCGCCCAGGAGATCGACAAACGGCTGCGCGCCGACCTGCGGAAGATCGGCGACTTCAGCCGGATCCACCCGCTGCCGCAGTCTGGCCAGGACGTGCCCGACGACATGGACGCGCGGCTGGTGGTGCTCGGCATCGACCACCCCTACGGCAAGGGAGGGGGCAGTGCCGCCGAGGCTGCCGCGAAGGCCATCTTCGAGTCCCGTGGCAACACCCCGCGCCTCTTCCGCAACACGCTGGTCTTCCTCGCGGTGGACCAGACGCGGCTCCAGGACCTCGACGAGGCCGCGCGCCGCTTTCTCGCCTGGGAGTCGATCGTCGCCGAGAAGGACACCCTCGACCTCTCGCCGCACCAGGTGCGGCAGGCGGAGGCGCAGAAGGACGCCGCGGACGGTGTCGTGACGGCCCGGCTGCCCGAGGCCTACCAGTGGCTGCTGGTGCCGGTGCAGGCCTCGCCCCAGGCCAGCGTCGAGTGGCAGGCCTTCCGCCTCACCGGGCAAGACGCGCTGGCCGTGCGGGCCAGCAAGAAGCTGAAGAACGACGAGCTGCTGGTGACCGCGCTGGCCGGCACCCGCCTCCGCATGGAGCTCGACCGCGTCCCCCTGTGGCGCGGGGATCACGTCGCGATCAAGCAGCTCGCCGAGGACTTCGCCCGGTACGTGTACCTACCACGGCTCAAGGACACGGCGGTCCTCCTGGCCGCCGTTCGAGATGGCCTCGGCTTGCTCCTGTGGCACCAGGAATCCTTCGCCTACGCCGACAGCTTCGATGAGGCCGCCGGGCGCTATCGGGGGCTGCGGATCGGGCAGCACCAGTTGATCGCTGGCGGCGACGCTGCAGGGCTGCTGGTGCGGCCAGAGGTCGCACAGCGGCAGGTGGAGAGGGACGCAGGGGGAAGGGCTGCAGGCGGTGAAGGGGCGACCGGCGAGCCGCCGGCAGGCGACCCGGAAGCGCGCCCCGGTGGGACAGGGCAGGCACCGTCCGGACCTGGCTCAGGGCCGGCCGAGGCCCCCAAGCCCCCCAGGCCGAAGCGTTTCCACGGCTCTGTGGCCCTCGATCCCACACGCGTGGGCCGCGACGCCAGCCGTGTCGGCGACGAGGTGATCGCGCACCTCGCCGGGCTGCTCGGTGCCACGGTCAAGGTCACGCTCGAGATCGAGGCCGACATCCCCGGGGGCGTCCCGGACACCGTGGTGAGGACGGTCACGGAGAACAGCAAGACGCTCAAGTTCTCGAATCACGGCTTCGAGGCGGAGTAGGCGTTGACGCCTTCCATTCCTGACGCCGCTCAGGTGTGGTCTCCGTCGCGCGCCCACTCAACCACCAGCAGGGCGGAGCAAGGGCCAGAGGACATGCTGACCCTCGTGCGGGAGGACTCCCCGGAGGGATCGGGGATGGAAGCAGAGAAACAGGGGCGGACGCTCCAATGCGGCGGGCGGCTCGAGGTGATCGTTCCGCAGGAACTTCATGTGTGTTGCCTGAAGTGGAACGAGGATCGTGGACGATGACGGAAGGAGCCTCGGCCACCATTCCGGCCACCGCCGCTCTTGCCGAGTTGCACGCTCTCTGCGGCACGACGGCGGCCGCGTTCCGAGAAGGACATCAACTGGCTGCGGGCTCTCACGAGCATACCGAGAGGATGCTCGCCTGGCTCAGCGGACTCATGGGCGCCGGGATCTTCTCCGTGCAGGGGCTGCTCGCGACCGCCCCTCTGCCGATGCGCCTGAGCGCCTTCGTGCCGTGGACGCTCGGGATCCTCTATGGGGTGCTGGGTCGCCTCCTACAGGGAGAACTCCCGAAAAAGGACGATCAGCAGCACTTCCGGCGGATTTCGACACTCGAGTTGCTCCGACTCGAGACGGATGCTGACCTCATCAGGAGGAACCTCCGTCCGATCCTCGAAGCGGCGACGTTCGCGAAAGACGAGGAGCGCCGGCGGCTTGAACGACTACTCACGGCGACCAATGGCGTTCTACCTCGCGCGCGCGCGTCTGTGTGTGCGCGTGTGTTGCTGTCGGGGTCGTCGCAGCCGTAACGACAATGATCGCGTCAGCAAGGTAGACGGGATGAGGGTTGGCACAGGGCGGCTGGGTGGCTCGCTCAAGGACTGGCGCCGGCCCATCGTCAACAAGTTCCAAGAGTCTGCCGCGGCCCGCGGCCCTCCGGGCCCCGGCGGCTCGCGGTCGAGGTGTTCCGCGAGAACCTCAGCCGGAGACGGGCGCGTCGAGCATCTGCAGCGCGGCGAGGCGGCGGTAGATGCCGTCCTCGCGCGCCATCAGCTCATCGTGGCGGCCCATCTCCGCGATGCGCCCGCCGTGGACCACCACGACCCGGTCGGCGTTGCGCACGGTGGCGAGCCGGTGAGCGATGACGAGCACGGTGCGACGCTTCATCAGCTCGGCCAGCGCCTGCTGCACCAGGAACTCGCTCTCAGCGTCGAGATCGGAGGTCGCCTCGTCGAGGATCAGGATGGGCGGGTCCTTGAGGAACGCGCGCGCGATGGCGATGCGCTGGCGCTGCCCGCCGGAGAGCTTGACCCCGCGCTCGCCGACCCGGGTGGCGTAGCCCTGCGGCAGGACCGCGACGAAGTCGTGGGCCTGGGCGAGCCGGGCCGCGTGTTCCACCTCCTCGCGCGTGGCCCCCGGCCTGCCGTAGCCGATGTTGTACTCGAGCGAGTCGTGGAAGAGGAAGGTCTCCTGGGTCACGATGCCCATGAGGGCCCGGAGCGAGGCGACGGTCACCTGCCGCAGGTCGTGACCGTCGATGGTGATGCGCCCAGCCGAGACGTCGTGGAAGCGGGGGAGGAGGTCCATGAGGGTCGTCTTGCCCGCCCCCGACAGACCCACGAAGGCCACCATCTCGTCCTTCCGCACGGTGAGGGAGATGTCGGTGAGCGCGTCCGTCTCCGCGTCCGGGTACCGGAAGGAGGCGGCCTCGAAGACGATGCGGTCCCGGAAGCCCTCGAGCGCATGCGCGCCGGGCGCGTCCGCGATGGCATGCTCGGTGTCCATGATCTCGAAGACGCGCTCCACCGAGCCGAGGGACTGCTGCACCGTGTTGGCCATGCGGGAGAGCTGGCGCACCGGCCCGTAGAGGAGGATCACGGCCGCGGTGAAGGAGAAGAACTCGCCGGGAGTGAGCGCGCCGGCGATGACCCGGTAGCCGCCGTACCACAGCGCCCCCATGATCCCCACCGCTCCAAGGACCTCCATGAGCGGCTCCGAGAGCTGATCGGTGCGGTGGTCCTTGAGGGCCAGCCGGAGCAGGCGCTCGTTCACGCCGTCGAAGCGCTCCTGCTCGAGCCGCTCCCGCCCGAAGGCCTTGACGATCTTGGTGCCGGTGAAGGACTCCTGGAGCACCACGTTGAGCTCGGCGATCTTCTCCTGCGAGCGCTTGTTGATCCGGTAGAGCCGGCGGCCGAGGGCCCGAATGGTCACGGCCACCGCCGGGAACACCGCCACTGCGATGAGCGTCAGGACCCACTCGCGCATGAACATCACCACGAGGAGCGCGACGATGGTGCCCACCTGGCGCACGGCCATGACGAGCACCGTGGAGGACAGCCGGGCCAGGCGGTTGACGTCCGTGACGACCCGCGCCATCAGCTCCGCCGAGTGCAGCGACTTGAAGAAGGCCAGGGGCATGCCCTGGATGTGGCCGTACAGCTCGCGCCGGATCCGTGCGATGACCCGCTCGCCCACCGCGGCCATGAGGTAGGACTGGCCGAAGCGTCCCGCGCCCTTGAGCAGGTAAGCGCCCAGCAGGGCCAGCGGGAGCAGCTTGAGCATCAGGAGGTCGCGCTTGAGGAAGATGTCGTCCATGGCCGGCTTCACCAGCCAGGCGATCAGCCCCTCCGCGGCGGAGACGAGGAGCGCCAGCAGCGTGCCCACCACCAGGATCCGCCAGTACGGCTTGAGGTACGGCGCCAGGCGCCAGAGGAGCGTGTAGCGCGGGCGGGTCACGCGCGGCCCCCCTGGGCGGCGAGGAGACGCCGGTAGAGCGCCTCCGTGCGCTCGACCTTGGCGTCGAGCGAGAAGTGCGCCTCGACCCGCTTTCGCCCGGCGCGGGCCATGGCCTTGGCGCGGGCGGGATTCTCGAGCACCCGGAGCAGCGCCTGGGCCAGCGCCTCCGGGTTCCGCGGCGGGACCAGCAGCCCCGTCTCGCCGTCGCGGATCAGCTCCGGCATCCCCTCCAGGTCGGTGCCGATGACCGGCGTTTCCACGGCGAGGGCCTCGCGCAGCGAGCCCGTGAGGCCGAGCCCTGCGTAGGAGGCGTCCACCACGACGTCGCTGCCGGCCAGGATCTCGGGGACGTCCTCCCGGTGGCCGAGGACGGACACCACGCCCGCGAGCCCGCGCCGCCGCGCCTTCTCCAGCAGGAGGGGGATGCGGGGCGGCGGCGAGCCCACGAAGAGGAGCCTCGCCTGCGGCGCCTCGCGATGCACGCGCGCCATGGCGTCGAGCACGTCGTCGTTGCCGCGCCAGGAGCGGATG
>JACOVB010000442.1 GCA_016177555.1 Candidatus Rokuibacteriota bacterium | reverse complement strand
TGAGCGGATCCGGAGATCCGGGCGAGCGTGAGCGAGCCACGTTGAGGTTGCGGCCGAGGGCGCCGTACCTCCGCAGATGGGCCTTTTTCAGCGGCCTGCTAGAGGAGCCGCCGCTGGTTGGCATACGCCACGGCCTCGAGGCGGCTGTGTACACCCATCTTCCCGAAGATGTTCTGGACGTGATTCCTCACCGTGGCGGGGCTCACGTGCAGGCGCTCCGCCAGAATCTTGGTCCGGGCGCCGCCGGCCAGGAGCCGCAGGATCTCGAGCTCCCGGCGCGTGAGCGGGACCGCGGCCTGGTCGCCGTCCACCGGCGCCGACAGCCGCTCGTGGACCAGGGCCAGGAGCTCCTTGGAGGCGGTGACGTCGCGGAACATGTGGATCACCATGCCATAGGGCACGCGGTCCCCGGGCATGACCAGCACGCTGATGTTGAGCCACACGGGGCGCCCCGCCTTCGTCCGGGTCCGCATGTCGAAGTTCTGGATCGACTCCCCGAGCTTCACGAGCGTCATGACGTGACAGCCCTGGTAGCAGAGCCGGTTGCCCTTGTCGTCCTGCCCGACGAAGACGTCACAGCAGAGGCGCCCGATCGCCTCCCGAGTCGAGTACCCGAGAATCCTCTCGGCGGCGCGGTTCCAGAGAACGACGCGCCCGTCGCCCCCGATGGCGAAGGCTCCGTCGCCGGCCCGCGCCAGCGCCTGATCGAGGTCGGTCGGCTCATGATCACGCATGCTGTGCTCCCTTCCGTCTCCCGTCCGCGTCGGTCAAAGCGGCGGGGACCCGAGGACCCGGCTCACCACCTGGGCCAGGCCCGAGGCGGAGAACGGCTTGACGACAAATGCCGATGCCCCGGCGGCCATCGCCGCCTGCCGGCTCTCGGCCGACGGAAAGCCCGTGATGACGATGGCCGGGGCCGGTACGGGCGCCGTCCGGGCGGCGCGCACCACATCCAGCCCGTCCCCGTCGGGCAGCCTCAGATCGGAGACGACCAGAGCCACAGGCTCCGATCCAAGGAGAAAGAGCCCCTGACACCTCGAGTCAGCACAGACCACCCGGTACCCCTGACGCCTCAGGAGGCGCTCGTAGGTTACACGCAAATCCGCCTCGTCGTCCACGACCAGGACGAGGTGCGGCATGCCCTCCCCTCGACCCGCCGGCCTCAGCCCTTGACTCCCGCCCTCTGCTCGGCGCTCTTGACGAAGGCGCGGAGGATGTCCGTCTCGGTCAGGATCCCTATGACCCGCTCCCCGTCCACCACGGGGAGGGCCCCGATCTTGTGTTCCAGCATGAGCCGGGCGGCGTCCTGTACCTCGCGGTCAGGTCCCACGGTGATCACCGTCCTCGACATGACCTTGCCCACCGTCAGCTTCGCCAGCAGGTAGTTCACCTCCCAGACGGAGAGGCTCGTCGCCTGCGACGGCAGGTTGAGGCGGATGTCCCGGTCCGTCACGATACCCGCGAGCCGGGTCCCCTCGGTGACCAGCAGGTGGCGGATCCGCTCCTTCAGCATCAGCTGCCGCGCCTCGAACACCGGTACGTCCGGTTTCACGGTGATCGGCTCGCCCGTCATCAGCTCTCTGATTCGCATCACATCCTCCTCTCGGCGTGAGAGATGGACACCGCCGGCCTCGCGACCAATCGGCGGATCAACAGCAGCACTTCCTCCACGGTGGTCCAGAGCCCCTGCACGTGGGTGTGCAGCGTGAGATCGGGCTGGAGAGACTCCTCGTAGTCGAGCACGAGCTCGGCCGCCCGAGCGGCCGCGGGCGGCTCGGCACGGGCGGGCCGCGCGAAGCGGAGATCCCAGCGCGCGGCACGCTCCCGCTCCACGCAGGTTTCCACGGGGCAGAGGAGCTGCACCTCGGCGAAGTTCGGAATGAGCCGCCGCGCCAGGTCGCGCCACGCGCGCCGCGGGGCGCCCGCGTCCACGATGACGCAGACGCCGGCCTCGGTGAGCACCTTGGCGGCGCAGACCAGCGTGCGGTGGATGATGTCCAGGGCGGCGGCCGGGGCGAGGGCGGCGGGGAGGACTTCCTCGCACACCTCCTCGGCGGTGATGACCCTCGCGGACAGCCCCCGCGCGGCCAGGGAGTCCCTGACCGCGCGCGCAAGCGTCGTCTTCCCGCTGCCCGGCCGGCCGGTGATCCAGAGCGCCCAGCCCGGGCTGGCGGGTTCCGGTCGCGGCGGAGCGGCGGGCCCCAGCGCCCGCGCCAGCGCCACGACGCGCAGGGCTGCCGCCGCCGTGTCCTGGACGTCGGTCCGCACCACGATCTCGGGGGACAGGGCCGGCTCGTAAGGGACATCGGCGCCGGGCACCGTGGCCCCGGGCTGCCCCGCGCGCGCATAGATGCCTGGCG
>JACOVB010000441.1 GCA_016177555.1 Candidatus Rokuibacteriota bacterium | reverse complement strand
GCGAATCACGCCGTCGGTCCCCACCGGCGCATTGGCGAAGCCCACGAGCCCGGCGAGCCGCGACGAGAAGAGCGGCGCGAGCGCATAGCGCGCGCCCGCCTCACCGTTCCGCGGCGTGGCCACGGAGGCGAAGACAAGCCGCCCCTGCCCTCTCCCCTGCCAGCGCTCGCAGAGCGCCAGCAGCGCGTCGTCCTCCTCGGCCGCCGTCGGCGTCAGGAACTGCACGTCGAAGGCCACGACCCGCGCGCCACTCTGCAGCAGGAGCTCGCCCAGGTCGGCGAGATACCGGCGCGAGAGCGGCTGGCGCTCGCCCAGCTCGCGGAACGCGTCCTCGTCCACGAGGGCGACGGCGATGTCGGGGGAGGGCTCACGATCGCGGAAGAAGAGGAAGGCGTCCACGGCCCGCGTCTCCTAGCCCGCCAGCACGCCCACATGCGACAGCGCGGTGACGCCCACGCTGACCAGCACCCCGAGGGCGAGGGCGCGGATTACGCGGCGAGACGACGGGCGCTGACCCGGGAGCCGCACGCGGCCAGTATAGGGCATTGAGCGGAGGGGCCTCGGCAAAGTACCATGGCGGACATGCTCGTCTCCCACGTCGCCATCACCCCCGCCCCCGACTACGTGACCCGGCGCGCGCCCCTTCGCGAGGCCCATCTGGCGCGGCTCATGGACCTGCGCGCCCGGGGCTTCGTGGTGGCCGGGGGACCTGCGCCCGACGGGAGGACGGCGGACATCTTCTACCGCGTACCCGAGGCCCCGGACCTCGCGCGCGTCGTGGAGGAGGACCCGTACTTCAAGGGCGGGGCGTGGACGGCCTACACGTCAACCCTCTTCGAGCACTTCCTCGAGCCGTGGCGGCAGCCGCCGCTCGTCACCGACGGGTCGCGCGCGGCCACCATCGTCGAGGGGCAGGCCGCGGAGGCGGACATGGCCGACTTCGCCTTGGTCGAGGCCCGCGGGGCTGGACGCCTGCTCTTCGGGGGCTTCTTCCCCGGTGGCAGGACGCTCGCGGTGATGGCCGCCACCGATCCCGTCGAGGCCGTCGCTGCGCTGGCCGGGACAGGCTTCTGGGAGCGCGAGAGCCTGGGGGCCCGCCCCTGGCTCTACGTGCTGTGACCATGAGTGACCCGGCCACCGGCAGACCCACCGAGCCCATCCACGCTCCACGCGGCAGCGCGCTCTCCTGCAAGGGGTGGCCGCAGGAGGCGGCGCTGCGCATGCTGATGAACAACCTCGACCCCGACGTGGCGGAGCGCTGGGAGGACCTCGTCGTCTACGGCGGTTCGGGCAAGGCCGCGCGCTCCTGGGAGGCATACCACCGGATCGTCGCCTCGCTCCGTAGCCTCGAGGGGGACGAGACCTTGCTGGAGCAGTCCGGGAAGCCCGCCGGCATCTTCCGCACCCATCCCGACGCCCCGCGCGTGCTCATCGCCAACGCCATGCTCGTCCCCGCGTGGGGCGACTGGGAGCATTTCCGGCGCTACGAGGCGATGGGGCTCACCATGTACGGGCAGATGACGGCGGGCTCGTGGATCTACATCGGCACGCAGGGAATCCTCCAGGGCACCTACGAGACGTTTGCCGCCTGCGCGCGGAAGCACTTCGGCGGCTCGCTTCGCGGCCGGCTCGTGCTGTCCGCCGGGCTCGGCGGCATGGGCGGCGCCCAGCCGCTGGCCGTCAGCATGAACGGGGGCGTCGGGATCTTCGTCGAGGTGGACGGCGAGCGCATCGAGCGCCGGCTGCGCCTCGGGTACGTGGACCGCGCCACGGCCTCGCTGGACGAGGCGCTCCGCTGGGCGGAGGAGGGGCGGAAGAGCGGCGAGGCGCTCTCCATCGCGCTGCACGCCAACGCCGCCGAGGCCCACCCGGAGATGGCCCGCCGGGGCCTGCGCCCCGACGTGGTGACGGACCAGACCTCGGCCCACGACATGGTGAACGGCTACATCCCCGCGGGGCTGTCGGTGGCCGAGGCGGCGGCGCTCCGCGAGCGCGATCCGCAGGAGTACCTGCGTCGCGCCCAGGAGTCCCTCGCCCGCCAGATGCGCTCGATGCTCGAGTTCCAGCGCAGCGGCGCCATCCTCTTCGACTACGGCAACAACTTCCGCCGCGAGGCGGAGAACGCGGGCGTCAGCGACTTCTCCTATCCGGGCTTCGTCCCGGCCTACATCCGCCCGCTCTTCTGCGAGGGCCAGGGGCCGTTCCGCTGGGTCGCGCTGTCGGGCGAGCCGGATGACATCTTCGCCACCGACCAGGCGCTGATGGAGGCGTTCAAGGACAATGCCCATCTCGTGCGCTGGCTCCGCATGGTCCGGGAGCGCGTCCACTTCCAGGGCCTGCCGGCGCGCATCTGCTGGCTCGGCTACGGCGACCGCGCCATCGCCGGGCGCATCTTCAACGACCTGGTGGCCTCGGGCCGGGTGAAGGCGCCCATCGTCATCGGGCGCGATCACCTGGACTCGGGCTCCGTCGCCTCGCCGAACCGCGAGACCGAATCCATGCGCGACGGCTCGGACGCCATCGCCGACTGGCCCATCCTCAATGCGCTCGTCAACGCGGCCGCGGGGGCGACGTGGGTCTCGGTTCACCACGGCGGCGGCGTCGGCATCGGCTACTCGATTCACGCCGGCATGGTGGTGGTCGCCGACGGCACGGCGGACGCGGCGCGCAGGCTCCAGCGCGTCCTCACCAGCGATCCCGGCACCGGCATCATGCGTCACGCCGACGCCGGGTACGAGGACGCCATCGCCGCCGCCCGCCGCCACGCCATCAAGCTTCCCGGGATCACGATGTGACGCCGCCGCCGGCCACCGCCGAGCGAGACCTGGACTTCAACAGGTCTGCTGACTAGACTGGTTGGCGGGAGGGAGCATGGCGTCCAGATCTATCCAGGTCGGCGCGTTCCAGGCGAAGACGCGGCTGCCGGAGCTGCTCCGCGAGGTCGAGCGCGGCAAGTCCTTCGTGATCCTGCGGCGCGGGCGCACCGTGGCGCGCCTCGTCCCGGCCTCCGACCGCCCCGACTCCGCAGACTTCAAGCGCCTCCTCGACAGCTTCCGCCAGATCCGGCGCCGGGTTCGGGGCCCGGTCGTGGTGCGTCGGTTGATCGAGGAGGGGCGCCGGCGCTGATGGACTGGGTGCTGGACAGCTCCCTCGCGCTGGCCTGGGTCCTCCCCGATGAGACATCGAGCCGCGCCGACCGGTTCCTGGCCCGGCTGCGCAGGGACACAGCACTCTGGGTCCCGGCGCTCTGGTGGTACGAGGTCACCAACGCCCTGCTGGTCGCCGGCCGTCGCCGTCGGCTCGAGGAGCCCGATCGGCACCGGGCCCTCGAGAGCCTCGGCCAACTCCCGCTGCGCACGGACCTGGAGGTCGGGCCCGGGCTGAGCGAGAGCCTGGACACGATCGCCCATGCCCACGGCCTGTCGGCATACGACGCCGCCTATGTCGAGCTGGCCCGCCGCCAGGGGGTCGGGCTCGCCACGCTCGACGAGTCCCTCGCCGCCGCGGCCCGGCGCTGCCGCCTTCGCGTGTGGCGCTAGCGGGAGCCTTCGCGTGCGCCGCGCTGTTCCTCGCCGGCGGGATCGCCTGGCGCGCGCGCGCGAGACTCG
>JACOVB010000440.1 GCA_016177555.1 Candidatus Rokuibacteriota bacterium | reverse complement strand
TCGTCACCCCGCCCACGTGCGCCGCCACGATGACGGCCACCTGCGTGTGCCAGATGGCGTAGACCCGCGACGGGTCCGACAGGAACGAGGTCACGACGTGGAGGTCGCGGGTGCCGACCAGGTCGAAGCCCAGCGCGAAGGGGTCCGAGGCGGCCCGGAGCGCCTGCTGGACATCCACCATGAAGACCGGCAGGAGGTCAGGCCGACCCACCAGACAGTCCACACGAACAGCGGAAGCGGGTTCCGCAGGGGGTCGCGGCTGCCCAGCACGCCGGCCAGGAGGAGGCCGATGGCCACGCCGAGCGACAGCAGGCTCAGGGTGGTGGAGAGCGCCCCGTGTCCGGGGAGGCGCCCGATCTCGACCCGGATTCCGGTGGACTCGAGGCGCGCGAAGAGCCGCGCGGGCACCAGCGCCACCAGCACGAAGGACGCCACGACGACGAGCGCCCCGCCGGCCACGTAGAGATGCGTCGGGAGGAGGAGGATCAAGGCCCCGCCGCCGACGTGGGCGCCGGCTGCGAGCGGAAAGGCCGCAGCAACGGTCGCGGCCGCCACCGCCGGAGGCGCACAGCGCCATCGCGGCACGCGCTGCCATCGGGAGCCCGGGGTCACGGACGGAATCTATCACACGGACCCCGCCGCGAAGCAACCTCGGCGCGCGACGCCGCCCCGCGAGGCCAGCCGCCATGGGGTCAGGTCTTGCATTACGACATCGGTACGGGTCCGGTCTTGCATTGCGATAGAGGTCTGGGCCCTGGTCATCGTGCTCCACCGCGAGCCCACCTGCGCCGGGATCGGGACGAGGTGTCGGATTTCAAGACCTGACCCCGAGTCCCTTGTAGAGGTAGGTGAAGGGGCGCGGGCCGCGGCTGTAGCCCCGCTTGATCTCGGTGATCCGGAACCCGCTCGCGACGACGAGCAGGTCGATGGAGCGGTTGAGGTGGCATCCGCCGGCGATCCGTTGCCAGATCGGGTTCAGCCGCGCTTGCCAGGCCAGCACGGGAGCGTCAGGCGAGCGGCCGTGCTCGATGAAGATGAAGCGCCCCCCGGGCCTCAGCACGCGCTTGATCTCGGCGAGCGCCCGCGCAGGATCCGGGATCGAGCAGAGTGTCCATGTGCTCACCACGGTGTCCACGCTCCGATCCGGGAGCGGCACGGCTTCGGCCGAGGCGATCAGGAACCGCGCGGGGACGCCCGCGCGTTCCGCCCGGCACCGCGCCATCCGCTGAAGCTCGGGCGAGGGATCGAGCCCATACACCCGCTCGACCGTCGGCGCATAGAGCGCGAGGTTCAGCCCCGAGCCCACGCCCACCTCGAGCACGGCACCCGTCGCTCGCGGCACGAGCTTTCCCCGCTCTGCCATGGCGTCGCGGCTCCGCATGGCAACATCGATGAGCCGCGGCAGGACGTGGCGGGCGTAGAAACCCATGGCGTCGATGATACCCGCGCTCGGCCCTCGTGCTAGCATGAGTCTCCAGATGATGACGCCCCGCATCCACATCGGAGTCCTGCTGCCGACGCGAGAAGCCGTCATGTCGGGGCGCCCCGAAGCGGCGCCGCTCATCGAGATGGCGGAGCGCGCGGAAGCCGCGGGCTACGACTCGGTGTGGGTGGGCGACTCGCTCCTCGCGCGCCCGCGCTTCGAGCCGCTCACCTTCCTCGCCGCCGCCGCCGCCCGCACGCGCCGCGTGGGGCTCGGCACGGCCGTGCTCCTGCCGGCCCTCCGCCACCCGCTGCTGCTCGCCCATGCCGTCGCCTCGGTGGACCGCATCGCCGAGGGCCGGCTCGTCCTGGGTGTCGGCATCGCGCCCGACACGCCCGGGGTCCGCAAGGAGTTCGAGGCGGCGGGCGTGCCGTTCAAGGAGCGCGTGGGGCGCCTCGTGGAGTCCATGGCGCTCTGCCGCCGGCTCTGGGCGCTCGAGGCCGCCGACGCACCCGTGTCCTTCGAGGGCCGGTACTGGAAGCTCAGCGGCGCGCAGATCCTGCCGGCGCCAGCACGTCCCGGCGGACCCCCGATCTGGATGGGGGGCGAGGTGGAGGGGGCACTGCGCCGTGCCGGGCGGACCGCCGACGGCTGGTTCCCCAACAGCCGCGCGCCCGAGGCGTACCGTGACGGCTGGGCGGCGGTCCAGCGCGAGGCAGGCGGGGCCGGACGCCCGGCTTCCGCGGTCACCCCCGCGCTCTACACCACCATCAACATCGGCCCCGACCCGAAGGCCGCGGAGGCCGAGATGCACCGCTTCATCGAGGGCTATTACGGCGCGCCCTATGAAGTCATCGCCGCGCGCTGGGGGCACTATGCCGGCACTGCCGAGGGCTGCCTCGAATGGCTGGGGGCCTTCATCGAGTCCGGCGCCTGCCACATCGTCCTGCGCTTCGCGAGCGCCGACCAGTCCGCGCAGATGGAGCGAGCGACCCGGTCCCTGCTGCCGCGCCTCAAGGGATGAGAGTTCTCGGCGTCATCCCGGCGCGTCTCTCCTCGACGCGGCTGCCGCGCAAGGTGCTGCGAGAGATCGCCGGGGTCCCCATGGTCGTCCAGGTCTTCCGGAGGGCAAGGCGGTCCCCGCTGCTCTCCGATCTCCTCGTGGCGACCGACTCGGAGGAGGTGGCGGCCGTCTGCCGCGCCCACGGCATCACGGCGGTCATGACCTCGCCGGACCACCCGTCGGGAACGGACCGGCTCTGGGAGGTGTCCCGGGCGCACATGGCGGAGGTCTACGTCAATGTCCAGGGAGACGAGCCGCTGGTCACGCCAGGGCACATCGAGCGGCTCGTCACGCCCTTCAGCGACGACCCCGATGTTCAGGTCACCACGCTCAAGATCCGCGCCACTCCGGACGAGGTCCTGAGCCGCACCGCCAACAAGGTCGTGACCAGCGTCCGCGGGGATGCCCTCTACTTCTCCCGACTGCCGATCCCGTTCGACCGGGACGGCCTGGGAGGGATCATCTACTGGAAGCACGTGGGGCTCTACGCTTATCGCCGCGCGGTGCTCGACGCCTTCCACTCCCTCCCGCCCTCCGCGCTCGAGCAGGCCGAGAAGCTCGAGCAGCTGCGCCTCCTCGAGAACGGGATCCCCATCCGCGTCGTGGAGACCGAGGAGGAGACGATCGGCGTGGACACCGAAGAGGATCTGCGCCTCGCGGAAGCCCGGCTGGCCGCCCGCGTCCGGTGACCAACCGCTGGGCGATCCTGGCGCTCATCATGGGCGCCCAGACCATGGCCAACGTGGGCCCCCTCGGGATCCCGGCCATCGCCCCGCTGATCCGCGACAGCCTGGGGTTGTCCATGAC
>JACOVB010000435.1 GCA_016177555.1 Candidatus Rokuibacteriota bacterium | reverse complement strand
TCCGGGAAGTCGGGGCCGTACGGCTTGCCCGTCGCCGGGTTGACGGTGGATGGGCCGGTCGAGCCGTAGGACGAGCCCAGCATGTTCGAGGCCACCACGAACCAACGGTCGGAGTCGATCGTCTTGCCGGGACCGATGAGGCCGTCCCACCAGCCGCCGAGCGGGTCGGTGGGCGTGGGCGGGCCGGCCGCGTGAGCGCTCGACGTGTAGCCGTGGGTGGCGAGAATGGCATTGCGACCGTCCGGGGCGAGGCGGCCGTAGGTCTCGTAGGCCAGAGTCATCTCGGGAAGGACCACGCCGCTCTCCAGCGTGAAGTCGTGCACCGTGAACCGCTGGTCCACGACGGCGTGCAACGGGCTGGTCGCTGATGGCGCGCTCGGTGTGCTCATGGGCGACCCTCCTCGGGCTGCATCGACAGTGCCGGTGCCGGTTCGTGAGACCAGGTGGGGCGCGGCGACGGTGTCGCTACGCGCTGGCCTCGAACACACGGCGCACCCCGGTCAGCTGGCGGCGCAGGACCTCCGGCGTTGTCCGCTGGCCGTCGCTCTTGCGCTTCGCGCTCCAGCCGTGCGGGCAGACGTAGACGCACAGGCCGCACGCGCTGGCGCCATAGGCCTTGCCCCGCTGGCCGAGGTACGCGCGGCACTCGCCGCGGTGGAAGCGTACCTCGACGTCCTCGGCCGGGTTGAAGGGAACCCCGGTGAATGCCTGGGCCGGGCACAGGTCGACGCACAGCGTGCAGTCTTTGCACTCGTCTCCCGAGCTGCGCACCCCGCCGGTGCTTGTCAGCGGAGCGTCGGTCAGCACCGTCACCCAGCGCACGCGCGGCCCGTGTTCCCTGGTGACGAGCAGGCAGTTCCTTCCGATCCAGCCGTTTCCCGACAGATGCGCGGCGAGCTTGTGGGAGATGAGACCGGTCATCCGCTCCTCGTTGTACGGTGCGCTGGCCGGCACCGGGAGCGCCCGGTACCCGGCGCGCTCGATCGCAAAGGCCAGGGTCGCGGCCGTGCGGTCGAGCATCCCGGCCACGACGGTGTAGATGTGGTGGAAGTAGGTGCGCGCGATGTCACGGTTCACGTGCTGATAGAGCTGGTCGACGACGGCATCGGACAGGACGATGCCCACCGACACGCCGAAGCGGTAGTCGCCGAGGAACTCGCCCCCCTGGGCCGTGACCACGTCCCGCACCGGCGCCAGGTCGGCGACGCCGATGTAGGTGGCCCCGAGGGCCAGTGCTTGCTCGCGGAGCGTCGTCTGCAGCGCGCCATCGAGACCGGTCATGGTGTCCTCCCCGATCGCAGGATGTCGTTGCAAGGTTGACAAGACTCAACAACCTTTTCGGCGGCACGTCAAGGCCCTGGCGGGCGCCAGAGCGTCGGGGGCTACTCGATCACCTGGCCGGCGCGGACCAGCACCGACGGCGGGATGGTGAGACCGAGCGTCCTGGCAGTCTTCATGTTGACCGCGAGGCTGAACTTGGTCGGCTGCTCGATGGGCAGCTCCCCGGGCCGGGCGCCCTTGAGGATCTTGATGACGCAGGCGGCGGCGCGCCGGAAAAGATCCACGTAGTCGGTCCCGTAGCCCATCAAGCCGCCGGCCTTCACCGAATCCGTGTAGCCGCAGATCGCCGGCGGCCGATTCCGGGAGGCGAAGTCGATGACCAGGCGCTGGCGGACAAAGGTCTTGGCCGTCTCGCTGACCAGCAACGCGTCGGCTCTCGCCTCCGTGACGGCCGCGAAGGCACGCGGGAAGTCATCGGGCTCGTCGACCTTCGTGAACAGCAGTGCCAGCCCAAGGGTCGTGGCGGCCGCCCGGAGGGGCTCCCAGAGCGCCGTCCGCTCCGGCTGCGCCCCGCCGACGAGGACGGCGACGCGCGAGATCCGGGGCGCCGCTTCCTTGAGCCCAGCCCGTAGGGGGGTCAGGTCTTGCAATCCAACATTTTCCCTCATGGCGAGCAGGGTGGGATCGTCCGCAAGGTTGACCGTTGCCTCGGTGCTGAAGTAGAAGGGGAAGCCGCGAGCGCGGCTCCACGTCAAGAGGTCGGGCAAGAAGGCCATCACGCTCTTCTTGTGTCCGATGAAGTTGTCGTCCACGAAGTTGACGTGCCCCGTGTAGCCCAGCCGGCGCGCGCTCTACGCGGCGCTGCCCGACCCGCCGTCGGCCTCTCCCCTGCCATCCCCTCCGATCGCCCGGTGCGGGTGG
>JACOVB010000030.1 GCA_016177555.1 Candidatus Rokuibacteriota bacterium | reverse complement strand
CGGCGTCGAAGGCCCGGTGCAGGACGTAGGTGGCGCCCAGCATGAGCCACGGCATCATGTCGATGAAGGCGCCGTTGAAGACGAGCGAGCCCGCGTGCAGCACCACGCTCTCCGGCGTCATGCGGCACGCCGCGCCGAGGAGCGTGCAGTAGCCCGCCCGCACGTCGTGGGTGTGGACGATACCCTTGGGCTCGCCCGTGGTGCCGCTCGAGTAGATGATGTTGTACGGGTCGCTGCCAGTGATCCCGGCCTCCGGCGGCTCGCTCTCGAGGGCGCCCGCCACCAGCGCCGCGTACGAGCGGAATCCCGGGTGCGCACCGTCCACCAGGACGTAGCGATCGTCGCGGATGGCTGGGAGCCCCGCGCGCAGCCGTTCGAGCGTGCCGGCGAAGGCCGCGGTGGTGACGACCATGACCGCGTCGGAGTTCCGGAGCAGCGAGGCGAGCCCGCTCTCCTGGAGCATGGGGCTCAGCGGGACGACGACGGTGCCCGTCTTGGTCGCCGCCAGGTAGATCTCGAGCTGCTCGATGCAGTTGGGCAGCACCGTGGCGAGCTTGTCCCCCTTCCGCAGCCCCGCGGCGACGAGGCCGTTGGCCAGGCGGTTCACGCGGGCGTTGAGCTCGCGGAAGGTCAGGCGGTCGTCGCCGCACACCAGCGCGAGGTGGTCGGGGCGGCAACGGGCGTGCTTCGGCAGCAGGGTCCCGAGGTTCATGGCCCGAGCCCGGGGCGGCACCTGATCACGCACTGCGCTTCCAGGTCGCGGATCGTGTCGGGCGAGTAGCCGAGCTCCCGCAGGACCTCCTCGGTGTGCTCGCCCAGAAGGGGCGCCGGGCGGACGGCGGCGGGGGCGGCACCGTGGAGGCGCACCGGCTGGCTCACCATGACCGTCCGTCCCGCGGCGGGATGCGTCGTGACGGCCAGCATGTCGTTGGCCTGGGCCTGGGGATAGTCGAGCGCCTCGTCGGGCTCGAGGATCGGGGCGGAGGGGACGTCGGCCTCGGCCAGCGCGGCGAGCCACGCCTCGCGATCTCGCGTCCCGAAGGCGCCGTCCAGCACGCGGGCGAGCTCGGCGCTCTCGCGCGCGCGCCCCAGTGGGGTGGCGTAGCGGCCATCGTCGGCCAGATCGGGGCGGCCGATGGCCCCGCACAGGCGGCGCCACTGCTCGTCCTGGACCACTACGAGGATGAGAAACCGGCCATCCCGGCACCGGTACGGGGCATACATCGCCTGCGCCGAGTAATCGCTCCCCGCCTCGGCGGGCTCATCGCGCTCGACCCGCACGAGATCGGGCAGCTGCATCGCGAGCGCCGCGTGCAGCAGCGATGTCGTCACGAGCTGCCCCTGCCCCGTCCGCTCGCGCGCCAGGAGCGCCAGCGCGATCCCGTAGGCCAGCTCCATCGGCGCCGAGCAATCCGCCACCCAGACGCCCGAGCCCAGCGGGGTCCCGTCGGGCCGGCGGCGGCGGGCGAGGATGCCCGACAGCCCCTGGAAGAGCATGTCATAGCCGGGGCGCAGGGCGAATGGTCCCTCGGCGCCGTAGGCCGTGATCCAGGCGTAGACGAGCCGCCCGTTGAGGTCCCGCAGCGTCGGGTAGTCGTACCCGAGCCGCTCGGCGACGCCCGGCCTGAAGTTGTGGATGAGGACATCCACCCGGGGGACGAGGGCCCGGACGACCTCGCGCCCGCGGGGATGCCGGATGTCGAGCGCGATGCCGCGCTTGTTGCGGTTCAGCGCCAGGAAGGCCCGGCTCTCGCCGCCCGCGACGGGCGGCCGCGTGAGCGTCCGTCGGCCCTCATCCCCGGCGAGCGGCTCGACCTTGATCACGTCGGCGCCGTGATCGGCCAGGTACATGGCTGCGCCCGGCGCCGCCCACATCTGGGACAGATCGAGAACCCGGATTCCCGCCAGCGTCTGCATGTCCGGAGGGCTGTCTCCCCAGGGAACGCTCGTGTCGAGCGACGCCGAGTCTAGCACATCGTAGTAGAATCCGCTCCAGCCCCCCGGCCCAGGACGACAAGCGCCGGCGCGCCGGCACGGTCGGCGCAGGCTGACCCATGAACCCGCTCGCGGAGGAGGACACCGATGCTCGCCGTCGTCGCGACGATCAAGATCAAGCCCGGGATGGACAAGGAGTTCGAGGCCGTGGCCAGGGAGCTCGTGGCCAAGGTCAACGCCAACGAGCCGGGGTGCGCGCTCTACGCGCTTCACCACGGCGAGGCGGCCGGCACCTACGTCTTCCTCGAGCGCTACGTGGACCAGGCCGCCGTCGAGGCCCATCGGGCCGCCGACCACTTCAAGACCCTCGGCCGCAAGCTGCGGGAGTACATGGACGGACGGCCCGAGCTGCTCCGTCTGCGCGAGGTCGAGTAGCCTCCCCGCGCCGCAGTACACCACTCACCAGGAGGATCGCCGTGATTGCCGACCGCTACACGAAGGCCGTGTTGACCGTCATCGCGCTGGCGCTGGCCGTGATCGCCGTGCGCCCGTGGCTCCCGGAGGCCGGGCTCGGCGCCGCGCTGCGCCCCGAGCCGGCGCAGGCCCAGACCGCCGCGGCCAAGTACGAGGTCACCGTGCCCCGGGCCTGGGGCAAGTACATCGCCTACAGCAACAACAACCTCCTCCTGGAGGGGCCGGAGGGGATGCGGATCGTAGACGTCGAGGGCAAGCCCCCCGAGTACCCGAAGGTGAAGGTCTTCATCCGCTGGCAGTGACCGGCATCGCGCTCCCGGGAAGGGTTCACAGCGGAGTGTCGCGGCGCCGGAGGCCCCTGTCGACTACCCGGGAGGTAAGAGGCGCCCCGCCGACCCCGAGGATTCGTGCGTTCGGCGCCGAGGTGGTGCACCAGGGAGGCGCTCGTGATCAGCCAGCGGTTACCCCTTGCCCGAGGAGGCGCCAATGCTCTACATGGTCGGCAGCTTCGACTTCAACTCCGAGCACTTCACCCTGGATGAGGCCGAGCGGCATTACCGGGACTACCACGTGCCGCTGGCCCGGCAGCTGCCGGGACTGCGCCGGTACGTGATCGGCCGCCTGGTCCAGACGCGAACCGTGCCGGCCGAGCGTTACCGCGCCGCCATCCTGGGCTTCGACGGCCTGGAAGGCCTCCGTGCCGCCTACGCCTCACCCGTCGGCCAGGAGCTCAGGGCCGACGAAGACCGCCTCATCGCCAGGCCGCGGGCCCTGCTCCTCGGGGGGGAAGAAGTGCTATAGCGTACTAGTGCAATTGGCCTATTGTGAGGGCTCCCCATGCTCCTCTATCGTCGAAAACTAGTTGTCCCATCAGCGTGTTCGACGAGGGGATGGAATGAGCGCATCCAAGCCAACGGCATCACCGGACCCCGCCGCGGTGAGCCCGCCGGCCCCCAGCCGGCCGATTCTGCTCTCGGGCAACGAGGCGATCGCGCGGGGTGCCCGGGAGGCGGGCGTGCGGGTGGCGGCCGGCTACCCGGGGACGCCCAGCACCGAGATCCTGGAGAGTCTCGTGCGCATGGATCCGGGGCGGCAGGTGTACATGGAATGGTCCACCAACGAGAAGGTGGGCCTGGACGTGGCGCTGGGAGCGGCCATGGGGGGAGCCAGGGCGCTCTGCGCCATGAAGCACGTGGGCCTCAACGTCGCGGCCGACACCTTCATGACGGCGGCCTACACGGGCGTCCGCGCCGGGCTCGTCGTGGTCAGCGCCGACGATCCCGGCATCCACTCCTCGCAGAACGAGCAGGACAACCGCCTCTTCGCCCGCTTCGCCGGGGTGCCGATGCTCGAGCCCGCGGACAGCCAGGAGGCGCGCGACTTCACGGTGGAGGCCTTTGCGCTCTCCGAGCGCTTCGATGTGCCCGTGCTGATCCGCACCACCACGCGGGTCTCCCATGCCCGCGGTGTCGTGGCGCCCGGGCAGATCCAGGTCGCTCCCGTGCTGGGCTTCGAGCGCGCTCCCGCCAAGTTCGTGATGCTCCCGGCGCATGCCCGCCCGCGCCATCGGGACCTGCTCCAGCGGCTCGAGGCGATGGAGCACGAGGTGGAGCGGAGCCCGTTGAACCGCGTCGAGTGGCGCGGGCGCGCCGTGGGCGTGGTGACGAGCGGCATCGCCTACCACTACGTGCGCGAGGTCTTCCCCGAGGCCAGCGTCCTCAAGCTCGGCTGGAGCCACCCGCTGCCGCGGGGGCTGGTGCGCGAGCTGGCGGCGGGCGTCGGCCGCCTCCTCGTGGTCGAGGAGCTGGAGCCCTTCCTCGAGGAGCAGGTGCGCGCCCTGGGCCTGGCCGTCGAGGGCAAGACCCACTTCTCGCGCGTGGGTGAGCTGGCGCCCGAGTCCGTCCGGCGTGGCTTCGAGCTCGCGGGGTGCCTGCCGCCCACCGAGGCAGCCTCGCGATCCCTGGGGCCGACCCTGACGCGCCCCCCGGTGATGTGCCCCGGGTGCCCTCACGTGGCGCCGTTCCTGGCCCTCCGTGCCCTGGGCGCGGTGGTGGCCGGTGACATCGGCTGCTACACCCTGGCGGCCACCGAGCCGCTCACGGCCATGGACTCCACGGTGGCCATGGGCTCGAGCATCGGCATGGCCATCGGGCTGGCGCGCTCGGGAGGCGCTCCCGGGCCCGTCGTGGCCGCCATCGGCGACTCCACGTTCCTGCACGCCGGGATTCCCGCGCTGGCCGACGCCGCCTACAACGGCACGCGGATGACGGTGCTCATCCTGGACAACGCCACCACCGCCATGACGGGGGGCCAGGCCCACCCCGCCGCGGGGGTGACGATCCGCGGCGATGCGGCCTCCGTGGTGGACCTGCCGGAGCTCTGCCGCGTCCTCGGCGCCTCGTCGGTGCGCGTCGTGGACCCCTATGACATCGCCGCGACGCACGTGGCCCTCGAGCAGGCCGCCGCGGCGCCTGGCCTCTCCGTGGTGATCACCAACCGCCCCTGCGTGGAGGCGCCCGCGAAGGTGCGGGACCATCCCTTCCACGTGCTCGACGAGCGCTGCACCGCCTGCCAGGCCTGCATGAACCTCGGCTGTCCCTCCATCACCTGGAGCGAGGCCTGGCACGACGGGCGGCGGAAGGTCCAGATCGACGTCCCGACGTGCACCGGGTGCACGCTCTGCGCCCAGGTGTGCCCCACCGAGGCCATGGTGCCCGTGCCGGGGTGGAGCCGGAAGCGATGATGCAGGACGGCGGCAGCATCCTCCTCATCGGTGTCGGCGGGCAGGGAGTGGTGCTGGCCAGCGCCATCGTGGCCGATGCCGCGCTCCGGGCAGGCTGGGACGTCAAGCAGAGCGAGGTGCACGGCATGTCACAGCGCGGGGGGGTCGTCTCCTCCCACCTGCGCTTCGGCCGGGGCGTCCACTCGCCGCTCATCGAGGCGGGCCGGGCCGACGCCGTGGTCGCCATGGAGTGGAACGAGGGGCTGCGGGCGCTGCCGTATCTGCGCCGGGGCGGCCCGCTCGTCATCAATCTCCAGCGCACCGTGCCACCCGGCGCCTGCCGCGACAGGCTCGGGGGAGGGACGGCCTACCCCGCGCTGGCGCTGGACGCCCTGATCAGCGAGGTGGGCGACGTGCGGGCCTGCGACGCCATGGAGATGGCGGGCCGGGTCGGCAGCCCCAAGGCCCAGAACAGCGTCCTGCTCGGTGTGCTGGCGCCCTTGCTGCCGTTCCCGGACGAGGCCTGGCGCGGCTCCCTGGACGACCACGTGCCGCGCGCCACCGTGGCCGCCAACGAGAAGGCCTTCGCGGCCGGCCGGGCGCTCGGCTTCCCCGCGGAAACGCTGGCCCATGCCGCGCGTGCCGCCGCCGCCACCAACGGGCATGCGCGTGGACGCGGCCGGGCGGCGCGTCTCGAGATCACGGAGGCATGGTGCAAGGGCCGAGCCTGCGAGATCTGCGTGCGCGTCTGCCCCGAGCGCATCCTGGCCATCGGTTCGGCTCGCGGGGGCCGGGGCGCGGACACGGTGCGCGTCCTCCGGGAGGAGGCCTGCACCGGCTGCCGGCTCTGTGAATTGCTCTGCCCCGACTTCGCCATCGCTGTCCACGAGGGGACCTGAGGTGGCGGGAGGCGGCGAGCTGGTCCAGGGCAACCAGGCCTGCGCGCGCGCGGCGCTGGACGCCGGCTGCCGCTTCTACGCGGGCTATCCCATCACCCCCTCCTCGGAGATCGCCGAGGCCATGGCCATCGCGTTGCCGCCGCGCGGTGGCGTCTTCCTCCAGATGGAAGACGAGATCGCCTCCATGGGCGCGGTGCTCGGAGCCTCGCTGGCGGGGCGCAAGGCCATGACTGCCTCCAGCGGGCCCGGCTTCTCCCTCATGCAGGAGCATCTCGGCTACGCCGCCTTCACCGAGATCCCCTGCGTCGTCGTCGATGTGATGCGCGCCGGGCCGAGCACGGGGCTCCCCACCAGCCCCGCCCAGGGCGACGTCATGCAAGCGCGCTGGGGGACGCACGGCGACCACCCGATCATCGTGCTGGCGCCGGCGTCCGTGGCGGAGGTGTACGCCCTCACGGTGGAGGCCTTCAACCTGTCCGAGCGCTACCGAACCCCCGTGATCCTCCTCTACGACGAGGTGGTGGGGCATGTGCGCGAGCGGGTGTGGCTGCCCGACCCGGCGACGCTGGTGCTCGGGGAGCGGCCGCGCCCCGGGGGCCCCGCCGCCGGCTACCGCCCGTATGCCGCCACCGAGAGCGGCGTGCCTCCCTTGGCGGATTTCGGCTCGGGCTACCGCTTCCACGTCACCGGGCTCACCCACGACGAGCGCGGCTACCCGACGCAGGAGGCTGCCGAGGTGGCCCGCCTGCAGGAGCGGCTCTGCGCCAAGCTCGAGCGCGGGCGCCAGGAGATCGTGTCCTGGGAGGCCGCGGGAGTGGAGGACGCCGAGACCGTCGTCGTGGCCATCGGCATCGCCGCTCGCGCCGCGCGTCGGGCGATGACCCTGGCGCGGGCCCGCGGCGAGCGGGTCGGTCTCTTCCGTCCGCGGACGCTCTGGCCCTTCCCCGACCGGGAGCTGGCGGGGATCGCGGGCCGGGCGCGGCGAGTCGTCGTCGCCGAGATGAACATGGGGCAGATGCTGGGCGAGGTGGAGCGCGCCCTGGGCGGGCGGGTGCCCGTGCTGCCGTGCCTGCGCGCGGACGGGCTGCCGCTGATGCCGGAGGATGTGCTCGCAAGCCTCGAGCGGCAGGCGCCGGCCGGAGCCTCCCGATGAGCATGGTGGCCCCGGAGCAGATCGACTACCGGCAGTACCTGCGCCTGGACATGATGCCGCATATCCTCTGCCCGGGCTGCGGCCACGGCATCGTGCTGAAGGCCATCCTGCGCGCCATTCACCGGCTCGGGCTCAGGCAGGACGAGGTGGTCTTCGTCTCCGGCATCGGCTGCTCGAGCCGCATCGTCGGCTACGTGGACTTCTGCACGCTGCACACCACGCACGGCCGCCCGCTCACCTTCGCCACGGGCCTCAAGCTCGCGCGGCCGGAGCTCACCGTGATCGTCATCACCGGCGATGGCGACGGGCTGGCCATCGGCGGCAATCACCTCATCCACGCGGCCCGGCGCAACGTGGATCTCACCTGCCTGCTCCTCAACAATGCCGTCTACGGCATGACGGGAGGCCAGGGCGCGCCCACGACGCCCGAGGGCATGCGCAGCAGCATCACACCCGGCGGCGCCATCGAGCCCGCCTTCGACGCCTGCCGGCTCGCGCTGGGCGCGGGCGCCTCCTTCGTCGCGCGAGGGCTCACGGCCCAGCCGCTCCAGCTCGACGACCTGATCGTCCAGGCCATGCAGCACCGGGGCTTCTCCTTCCTCGAGGTGGCGAGCGACTGCCCGGAGTTCTTCGGCCGCTACAACGATCTCGGGCGCGGCCCGGAGATGCTCCAGGCGCAGCGGAGCCATGTGCAGTGGCTCGGCGCCAAGCTCGCCGACAAGAGCTTCGTTCCGGGGCTGGGGCTCGACGTGCCCCATGGCGGGGCCGCGCCCGCCTTTGACGCCGGCGTCCTCCACCGCGAGGAGAGGCCCGACCTCGGCGCGCTGCTGGCCAGGCGCGCGGCAGCCTCGCCGCCACGAGCGAGGCGCCCCGAGATCGTTCCCCCTGCGGCCGGGACCGCGGGCGCCACGGCGGGGAACGGATCCTCCTTCGCCGGCCCCGTCCGGATCAGGCTCGCGGGCGCCGGCGGGCAGGGCATCGTGCTGGCGGGGCTCCTCCTGGCCGAGGCCGCCGTGGCGGCGGGACGCAATGCCACCCATGCCCAGGCCTATGGACCCGAGTCCCGCGGCGGCGCCAGCAAGGCGGAGGTCATCATCAGCGACGGCGAGATCGAGTTCCCCTGCGCCGACCGCGTGGACGCCCTGGTGGCGCTGACGCGGGTGGCCTGCGATCGCTACCTCTCCCTGCTCGAGCCCGGCGGGACACTCGTGGTGGACGGGGACGAGGTGCCCCTGGCGGAGGGCATGGATTTCGCCTGCCACGCCCTGCCCATCACCGCCACGGCCCAGCGCGTGCTCGGCACCGCCATGGGGGCGAACCTCGTGGCGCTGGGCGCCATCGTCGCGCTCACCGGGGCCGTGCCGCTGGAGGCCGCCGAGCGCGCCATCGCCGTCCGCCGCCCCGGCGGCAGCATCGAACGGGCGCTCCGCGCCTTCCGCGCGGGGTCAGGTCTTGCATTACGACATCGGTAGGGCCGACGTGTTGGATTGCAAGGCCTGACCCTAGAGCCAGTCGGCGATGAAGATGTCGAGGTCGCGCGGGGCGCGGGCGCCGCGATTGCTGCAGAAGACGAGCTGGCGACCGTCGCGGGAGAACATGGGGAACGAGGCGAACGACTCGGCCCAGGTGAGCCGCTCGAGCCCCCCGCCGTCAGCGTCCACCCGGTAGAGCGAGAAGCTCCGCCCCGAGGGGTCGTGGAGATTCGACGAGAAGACGATCTGCCGGGAGTCCGGATGCATGAAGGGGGCGAAGTTGGCGGCGCCGTTCCGCGTGACCTGGGTGAGACCGCTGCCGTCCGTCCGCATGTAGAAGATCTCTAGGCGCCGCGGCCGCACCAGCGACTGGCCCAGCAGCGACCGGTACTCGTCGAGATCGACCCCCGGGGCCGGACGGGCAGCGCGGAAGACGATGTGCCGTCCGTCCCAGGAGAAGAAGGGCCCGCCGTCGTAACCGATGCCCTCGGTGAGCCGCCGCACGTGGCCCCCATCCGCGTCCATCGTGTAGAGGTCGAGGTCCCCCTCCCGCAGCGAGGTGAACACGATGCGCCGGCCGTCCGGCGCGACGGCCCCCTCGGCGTCGTACCCGTCGTTGTGGGTGAGCCGTGTCAGGGCGCCCGTGTCGAGGTCGGCAGCGAAGATCTCGTAGGAGCGGTAGATGGGCCAGACATACCCCTGCGACCGGTCTGGCGCCACGGGGCACTCGGGCGCGCCGAGATGTGTCGAGGCGTAGATGATGCGCCGGCCGTCGGGGAAGAAGAAGGCGCAGGTGGTGCGTCCCTTGCCGGTGGAGACCAGGCGCACGTCGCCGCCGTCGGCGCGCATGGTGAAGATCTGGTCACAGCCGAAGGGCGGGCGCGTGGACTGGAAGACGAGGCGGGTGCCGGTCCAGTCGAAGTAGGCCTCGGCGTTCTGGCCGCCGAAGGTGAGCTGCCGCAGATTCGCGAGCCGGCGCTCCCGGGCGTCGGCGGGGACCGCTGCGGCCTGGGCCCTGCGTCGGCGGGCCTGGATGGACTCCACCAGCGCCCAGGCGGAGCCGGTGAGCCCGAGTTGCAGCATCGTCCGGCGATCGAGCCGCCACCGGATCACTGCCGCCGCTCCTGGAGCACGGCCTCGACGCGCTCCTCCGCCCCGTCGCGCAGGAGCCGCAGCTCAACGCGGTCGCCCGGGCGCTGGGCACGCAGCGCGAAGGTGAGGTCGTTGAGCGTCTTTACCGTGACGGGACCGAATCTCACGATGAGGTCTCCCGCGCGGACGCCGGCCTTCTCGGCCGGGCTGCCGGCGCGCACGGAGCTGACCTTGACGCCGGGCCGGGGGGCCTCGCCGAACTCTGGAATGACGCCGAGATACGGCCCGTACCCGCCGGCCCTCGGCCCGCGCGCCGGCGGGGCCTCGATCTTCACATAGGTCGGCGCCGCCGGGGCCGCTGCCACGGCCCCCACGAGCCGCGTGGCGAAGGCGGTCACTGTCTCGAGCCCCGGTGCCGAGATCTTCTCCCAGGTGTCCGACGGCCGGTGGTACTCCTCGTGGGCGCCGGTGGTGAGGAACACGACGGGCCGCCCGCGCGCGTAGAAGGAGGTGTGATCCGAGGGCGCGTGGGGATCCCCACGGAGCTGGAGATCCAGGGGCAGTCCCCGGGCGGCCTCGGTGACGAGGGCGCGCAGCCCGGTGCCGCTGTCCACTCCGGAGGCATAGAGCTTCCCCTCACGCAGCCGCCCCACCATGTCCAGGTTCAGCATGAGGGCGATGCGGTCCAGCGGCAGCGGCGGGTGCGCGACCTGGTGGGCCGAGCCGAGCAGCCCCATCTCCTCCCCCGCGAAGGCCACGAAGACCAGGGTGCGCGGCGCCCCCCCGGCTGCGGCGAAGGCACGGGCCATTCCGAGCACGGCCGCCGTGCCCGAGGCATTGTCGTCGGCGCCGGGATGGATGGTGCCGAGCAGATCCGGGGCCAGGGAGCCCTCGCCGCCGCGGCCGAGGTGATCGTAGTGGGCGCCGATCAGGACGGCCTGGTCGGCCAGGGCCGGGTCGGTGCCGGGGAGGATGCCGACCACGTTGACCGCCGTCCCACGCTCGCGGGTGAGGCTCACCTCGAGGCGGACCCGCATCCCGGCCACAGACAGCGAGCGCGGGGCCATCGCCTGGTCGATGGCCGCGGCCAGGGCGCCGAGCTTCTTGCCGGCTGGCGCCAGGAGCGAGTCGGCGACCGCCCGCGTCACGAACGCCGCCAGCACGCCCCAGGGCTGGCTGATGCCGGCCAGCCGCGGCAGGCGCTCCGCCTCGGCCTCCGGATGCTCCACGAGCAGGATGGCGCGCGCGCCGTGTTGCCTGGCGTTGATGACCTTGTGGCTGCGCTCGGAGTAGTGGTAGGCCTCGGGCCGTCTGAACGGGCTCGACGGGTCCCGCCCCCGCGGCTCGCGGCTCAGGACCAGCACGACCCGGTCTCGCACCTCGAGCCCCGCGTAGTCGTCGTAGCCGAGCTCCGGCGCCGTGATGCCGTAGCCGGCGAAGACGAGGTCGCTCTCGACGGTGCCGTCTGCCGAGACTGCCAGGGGCGTGTAGTCCCGTCCGAGCGTGAGGCCGAGCGGCGCGGGCGCGAGGATCCGCAGCGCATTGGCCGGGCCCAGCCGGATCCCCGTCGTCACCTGGAAGGGCTGGAGATAGCCTCCGGCATCCCCGCCAGGCCGGAGACCTGCCTGGCGGAAGACGGAGACGGCATGCGCGGCGGCGCGGTCGGCGCCCTCGGTGCCCGAGGCGCGGCCCTCGGTGTCCGGGGCGGAGAGCCTCTTGACCTGCTCCAGCAGCCACGTCGGGGACTGGGGTGAGGGCGCGGTGGCGCAGGCCTGAGTTGCCGTCAGGGCCAGGACGAGGACCAGCGCACGGAGGCTCACGCCGACATTCTACACGCACGCCCGGGGGCCGTCGCTTCACCCCGACTTCAAGACGTGCGCCGTGCGCCTCGAGGAGGCCTGGTCTCCGGGGGGAGCCAGGCCGGCGCGGGGAGAGCCGTCCGGGCGCCGGATGGGTTAGACTGGGCCCCGTGCGCCAGGTGACGGCGCACCCGGGAGGGACCAGGACATGCCGAGGGGATGGGCAGGCGGGCTCCTGTTGATGGCGCTGCTCTGGGCCCCCGCCGCCGCCCCGGCCGAGATGCTCCTGCCGCCGGGCTTCAGCGCCGAGGTCTACGTGACGGGCCAGGGCTTCGACCCGGACGCGGGGCGCGCGGGCCGCGGCATCCCGGCCACCTCGACCATCGCCTTCGATCACGCGGGCGTCCTCTTCCTCGCACGGACGGCGCGCCGCTACACCGGCGGCGAGGTCGAGGATCTCTACCCCGTGTACCGCGTGCCCGCCGGCGGCACGCGGCTGACCCCCGGGAGCGAGGCGCGCTACTTCCACGGCCCGCCGCTCAGGAACCCGCAGATCGCCGCCGTCCGGAACAGCCGGGAGCTGTTCGTGAGCACCTTCGATCGCGAGCGGCGCATCGGCGTCCTCTACCGGTTGAGCGACGGACGTGCCACGCTCTTCGCGGGCGGCACCCCGCCCGAGGGGCAGGCGCCGCTGCTGCGACAGCCCGAGGCCGCGGCGTTCGACGACGGCGGCCACGTCTACGTCGCGGACCGGCAGCAGGACATCGTGGCCCGGCTCGATGCCTCCGGGCACGTGCTGGACGCGCGCTGGCTGAGCGTGAAGCGGCCCCGTCTACTCGCCTCCGGACCCGGAGGTCAGCTCTGGGTCGGCGCCGATGGGCAGGCCGAGGCTCCGTGGCAGCGCGGACCGGGGGAGATCTGGAAGGTCGCGCCCGACGGCGCCGCGAGCCTGGTCCTCCGCGGGCCGGTGGCCGCCGGGATGGCGGTGAGCCCCGGCGGCCGGCTCTTCGTGGCTGACCGTCACGGCTCGCAGCTCTTCATCCTGGGCCCCGGCGGCGAGCAGATCGAGTTCGCCCGCTTCACCAACGGGGACTTCCCCCGGGCACTGGCCTTCGCGCCGATCACCGCGGAGACGCAGCGGGCGGGCATCGCCGGCAGCCTGTTCGTCGTGGTCATCCACCGCAGCGCGTGGCCCGTCAACGAGGTGATCCGGGTCTCGGGGCCCTTCGAGGGCTTCGTCCGGAGCAGGTGAGGGGCGGGCGTCAGGCTCCCGCGGACCGGGCGAGCGCCTCGTCCAGGCCCAGTTCGGCGAGCTTGGCCGCGGTGGGCCGGCCCGTGTCGGGGTCCCAGCCCGCCATCTCGTAATAGAGCCTGCGCGCCGCCAGGAACTCGGCCGGGTCGATCTTTTCGCCCTTGAGCGGGCCGTTGCCGATGCCCTCGTGGAGCCGCTTCGGCAGGAGGTCGTCCTCCGGGGTGAACCCCTCGCGGCAGTTGAAGAGGCGCATCAGGGTGTTGGCGCGCTCGCCCACCTTCATCATCTCGTAGAGGCTCAGGTTCCAGCCGGTGACCCCGTTGACGTAGTCGACCAGCGGCTCGAGCCCGAGGGCGTTGAGCGGTGTGCCGACGAAGTCGCACATCCCGACGCAGTTGTAGAAGCTCCACACCTGCTGGGTGACGAAGAAGGCACGGACCTTCTTGGCGTCCAGCGTCAGCGGGTCCAGCGGCTCGATGAGCCCCAGCGAGCCAAGCGGGTGCCCCTGGGGGTGGAAGCCCGCGTAGAACGGATCGTGGGGCGCCTCCATGTGGTCGGCCCCCGTGGGCGACACCGCGTAGGCCAGCGAGAGGCCCTTCTTGCCGCGCGGGTCGTGCATGGGCAGCTCCTGCCCCTTGACGTGCAGCGCGAAGCGCTCGGCGCCCTTGCCGATCCGCCGCGCCGCCAGGCGCGCCCCCTCGGCCAGGAGGTCGCCGAGGCCCTCGCGCCGGCCGATCATGCCCACCAGCGTCTCGACGGCCCGGGCATTGCCCCAGGTCAGCTCGAGGCCGCCGGTGTCCTGCGTCGTCAGGATGCCGTGCTCGAAGCACTCCATGGCGAAGGCGATGACGGCGCCCGTGGAGATCGAGTCCATCACGTACTGCCCCATGAGCTGGTTGATCCTGGCCACGGCGTGGAGATCGCCCACGCCGCAGAGGGACCCCGTGGCGGCCACGGTCTCGTACTCGGGCCCGCCGTACCTGGGCTCCACCCCCTCGTCCTTGATCTCGACCTCGCGCTTGCAGGCCACGGCGCAGGCGTAGCAGGTGCCGCGGTTGACCAGGATGGTCTCGGCCATCGTCTGGCCGCTGATGGCCCGGGCGTGCTCGAAGGAGCCGTCGCGGAAGTTGCGGGTGGGCAGGATGCCGCTGGCCTCCAGCGCCAGCACCCCGCCGGCCGTGCCCACCTGATGGAAGCGGTCGTGGGCGCGGTCGTAGTGCTCGCGGAACCAGCTGAGCGCCGTCTTGGCCGCGGCCTTGTCCTGCGCCACGGGGGGCTTGCTGCCCCGCACGGCGATGGCCTTGAGGCGCTTCGACCCCATGACGGCGCCGAGCCCCGAGCGGCCGTGGAAGTGCTTGAGCTGGTTCACGATGGCCGCGAAGCGCACGAGCTTCTCGCCGGCCACCCCGGTCTGCAGCACGCGGATGCGCCTGTCGCCCAGCTCCTGCTCGAGCCCGTCCTGCACCTCGCCCGACAGCCGCCCCCAGTGGGCGCTCGCGTCCCGGAACTCGACCTCGCCGTCCTTGATCCACAGATACACCGGGCTCTCGGAGCGCCCGCGGATGGCCAGCCCGTCGAAGCCGGCCGCACGCAGCTCGGGCGCCCACCAGCCGCCCGCCTCCGACTCGCCGTAACCGCCGGTGAGGGGTGACTTGGCCGCGGCGGTGTAGCGGTTGGTGCCCGACAGCGACATCCCGTTGATCACGCTCGTGGTGAAGACGAGCACGTTGTCGGGACCCAGGGGATCCACCCGCGGGGGCAGCTCGCGGAGGAGGAGATGGCAGGCGAGCGCCCCTCCGCCCATGTACGTGCGGAGGATGGCTTCGGGGATCTCCTCGACACGCGTCCGGCGGGACGACAGATCCACGTGGAGGACCTTCTGGGTGAGGCCCGATGCCATTGTGGGCTCTCCTCTCAGTACCCGGTGCCGAGCTTGCGGTGGTCCCAGGTGACGATGCGGGTCGGGTGGAAGCGCAGGCCGATGCGCTTGGGCGCCTGCCTGGCGACCAGCTGTCGCCGCTCCTCCGTCGGCACAGTGCCTCCCGTGGCCGCGGCGTAGCGGACGCCGAGGCGCAGCCCGATCTCGGTGACGGCGGGGAGGTCGCGGATCAGCTCCACGTCGCATTCGAGCATGGCGCCGCGCAGCTCGACGTAGCGGTCGCCCGCCTCCACCTGCAGCGTCGCCCGCGGAAGCCGCTCGAGGTTCCGCACCTTCTGCGACTTGCCGAAGGTCCAGGTGGTGATGATCGTGCCGTCGGCGACGTACCAGAGCGGCATGAGGTGCGGGCGCCCGTTGGGGCCCATGGTGGCGCAGGTGACGACGCGCTCCTGCGCGAGGAAGGCCTCCAGCTCGGCGCCGGACATGGTGATCTGCGATCGCTTCAGCATGCCTCTCCTCTGCGGGGCTAGAGGACGACCTTCCGGTCGCGAAGGGCCTGGATGCGCTCCGGCGCGTAGCCGCACTCGGCCAGGATCTCGTCGGTGTGCTCGCCGCGCAGCGGAGCGGCCTGTCGCACGCCGGGCGCCATCCGCGAGAACCTGAGCGGCGTTCCCACCACGGGGATCTCCCCCAGCCGCGGGTGCCGCGCCCGCTGGACGATGCCGCTCTGGACGGTCTGGGGATCGCGCATGACCTGGTCCACGGTGTTCACCGGCGTCGCGGGCACGTCCGCCCGCTCGAGGAGCGCCAGCAGCGGCTCGCGCTCGTGACCGGCGATGGTGTCCTCGAGGATCGCCTCCAGCTCGGCGCGGTGCTCGACGCGCTGCTCGTTCCGGGCGAAGCGCGGGTCGGCGGCCAGGTCCTCGCGGCCCAGCGCGTGGGCGAGCTTCTGCCAGAAGCGGTCGTTAGCCGCGGCGATGAAGATCCACTGGCCATCCTTGCAGCGGAAGTTCCGGTAGGGCGAGAGCGACGGGTGGCCGGACCCGAGCGCGCGCGGCAGCGCCCCGGTCAGCAGGTACCCCTCCGCGTGGAAGGCCAGCAGGCTCACGGCCGTCTCGAGGAGGGAGGCGTCCACGCGCTGCCCGAGGCCGGTGCGCTGGCGCTGGAGCAGCGCCGCCGAGATGCCCAGCGCGCAGAGGATCCCCGTGGAGAGGTCCAGGAAGGAGACGCCGGCTCGCACCGGCTGGCCGCCGGGCTCGCCGGTGATGGACATGATGCCGCTGAAGGCCTGCATCAGCGCCTCATAGCCGGGGCTGTCCTTGCGGGGGCCGGTCCGGCCGAAGGCCGAGACGGAGCAGTAGATGAGCCGCGGGTTGATATCGGCGAGCCCCTCGTAGCCGAGGCCGAAGGACTCCATGGTGCCGGTGCGGAAGTTCTCGACGAGGGCATCGGCCCCGCGGGCGAGGTCCCTGACGACCTGCGCCCCCTCGGGAGCCTTGAGGTCCAGCGCCATCCCGCGCTTGTTGCGGTTGAAGAGGAGGTAGGCCGCGGCCTCCCCGTCCCGGTACGGCGGCCAGGTGCGCGACTCGTCGCCCTGGCCCGTGTCCTCGATCTTGATCACGTCCGCGCCGAGATCGGCGAGCAGCGCCCCGCACCAGGGGCCCGCGATGACGCGCGAGAGATCGATGACGCGGACCCCCGCGAGCGCCAGCGGAAAGGAGCTCATGGACGCTACTATGGACGAAAGCTGGGGAGGTGGCAACGGCCAAGATCCCGCCCGGCCGGTTGCGCGGGGCGCGCTGCGCGCAGCCGGCCGAGCGCAGGCTCAGCCCTTGAGCGCCTCGTGGACCCTGCCGACCATCTTGGCGCCGGGGTTGACCAGCGTCTTGTCCCCCTCGTCCTTCCACTTGGACGGACAGGCCTCGTTGGTCTTCTTGGCCATGTAGATGTTGGCCTTGAACTTCCGCAGCAGCTCGTCGATGTTGCGGCCCATGTTGTAGAAGTTCACCTCGGAGTTGAGCAGCGTACCCTCGGGGTTGATGATGAACGTCCCCCGGAGCGCCAGCCCCGTGCCCTCGTCGTAGACGCCGAACATCCGCGAGACCTTCCCCGTGGGGTCGGCGCCCATCGGGTACTTGACCTGGGCCAGCTCCTTCTCGTCCCGCTGCCACGCCAGGTGCACGAACTGGGTGTCCGTGCTCACCGTGACGATATCGCACCCCATCCTGACGAACCGCTCATGCTGCTCTGCCAGAGCAGCGAACTCGGTCGCTCAGACGAAGGTGAAGTCGGCCGGGTAGAAGAAGTGGACGGTCCAGCGCTTCTTGGCGAGCTGCTCCGACAGGCTGAACTTGCCGAAGTCGCCCTTGGCGGGCTCGTACGTGGTGAGCGAGAAGTCCGGCACCTTCTGGCCGAGCTTGAGT
>JACOVB010000434.1 GCA_016177555.1 Candidatus Rokuibacteriota bacterium | reverse complement strand
GAACCCGCTGACGCTGGCGGGCGTGGTTAGGCCGAAGCCGGGGACGAAGAAGGTTTCCTCGGTGACGATGCTGTTGGTGGGCGAGAACAGCCGCGGGGAGCTGAAGGTCTGGAAGATGTCAGGGTAGGTCGGATTGATTAGGATGAAGCGGCTGGCCTCTCGCTTGACGTGGTGGCGTAGCCTACCCCACAAGAACACTCGCGCGGCCAACGCCGCTGAGCGGGCCCATAGGAAACATTACCGTCAGTTCGCATCACGCGCCCCCATGCGGCTGGCATCCAGGACCCCCTGAAAGACTCCAGCGCCGTCGAGCCGCCGGCCCCGGAGCCCTTCCTGAAGCCGAGACTGCCCGGCCCTGATCCGGCTCCTGCGGCGATCCTGCCCCCGGGACAGGGGGACGTCGTCAAGGCCGCCTGAGCGGCGCAGACGGCTGCCCTGGCGGCCGGCGCGGTCGATCGAGGAAACCTCTGAGCGGAGTAGCGGCAGACGGGCACCGAGGGCGCCTTCGCGTCGATCCGCGCTGGCTCGGTGGCCGCGGCTACGGCCGGCGGCGGCTCCAGCCGAGGCCAGCCAACCCGGCCAGGCCCACGCCGAGAAGCAACAGCGTGCCCGGCGCGGGCACGGCGAAGTCCTCGACGATGGCGTCCACGCGGAAGTATGCCGCTCCCCCGAGCGTCGGGTCGGTGAGGGCCGAGGCGATGGTGATGGAGTAGTCGCCGGCGGCCAGGGGGAAGACGGCGTGGCTCGCGGCCGGGTCCAGCAGACACGCCTCGGGATCGGAGCCGCAGAAGCCCGATCCGCCGGGCAGCGAGGTGGTTCCGAGCAGGGCGCCGAAGTTGAACACGTCGAACTGGTCGTTCCGGTCGAAGGCATCGGTCACCGTCAGAAATGCGAACACAACGATGTCCGGGATCGAGAAGGTCCACGGCGGCGCGCCGACGGCCTCGGAGTTCCCCGCCGAGCTGGGCGTGCAGGCCGGCCCGGCCGCATCGGCGGGGCTGCACCCGGTGGCAAAGGTGCCGGCGCCGCCGGTGACGGAGAACTCGTGCCACGGGAAGCCGATGCCGACCTCGACGGCCGCAGCCGGGCGGCCGAGCCCCAGGAAAAGAGCCAGGCTCCCGAGCAGGACCACGCCACCCTTCTTCATAATCGCCGCCTCCTGGCCAGGACCGTGTAGAGCGTAGCCAACAACTCTGAAAACGTGCACCGGGTCAAGCCTGACGCTGAGATGAGAAACCTTCCCTCCCTTGAAGCTCCGGTCTGGAGGCTTCGGAAACCCTCAGGGGGCGGAAAAACGGCTCTTGAGAGGGTGGCCGCTCCAGAGCAAGGTCTCCACGTACCGTAACACACACCCCTATCCGTCCCCCCTCACGGTTGCAGAGGCTATGCTACGCGCGGGCGTGGGATGCTGCACATCCCCTGCGCGGCGCGCATGATGTCGTTGACATGTTCCTCCGGCGTGTCGTCGGGATCGACGGCGCCCGTCGCGGCCTGGAAGCCGCCAACTGACGAGACGCGATACGCGGTCGCACCACTGGTGCCAGGCACACCCTTGAGCGCCAGGACGACGCGCGCGCCGGACTCCGCGGCGCTCAGCGCGGCACGGGCGCCTGCGCCTCCGCCGCCGATGACGAGCACGTCCGTGTCAATCGTCGGGATCATCGTTCGCCTCGTGTGACGTCACCCCGAACACGCTTCGCGCTCGAACGATCGAGAGCGCGAGCATGTCGCCCGACCTCGCGTGTTGTCAACGAAAAGGACCGCCGGCCCGCCCTTCGCTCTGGACACCTGCTGCGGATGCGCTATTGCGGCCCCGTCCACTGCGAGGTACGATCCGGACTTGTCGAATCTCGCCAGTCAGCAACACGTCGATCGACACGAATCCGGAGCTCCGGGGAGGCCCGTACATGCCAGAGTCGATTCCCGCATCGCTCATCCTCGATACGCTGAAAGACACGTTTCGAGACGCGCGCGCGGCGCTGGCGAGCGAGGGCTGGCGCCCCTCGCCCCATAGCCATCTCGGCTGGATTCTCAGCGTTCCGGACACGCACCAGAAGACAGTCCTCAGCGCGCTCGACAAGGAACAGGCGCTTCGCGTTGTCACCTGCGCCACGGAAGACGAGGCGGTCGCCATCGCCGCCGGTCTGTACATGGGCGGTGAGCCGGTCGTTCTGTTGATCCAGCACGCGGGGCTCTATGCCTCGGTGAATACCCTGCGCGGCGTGGCGATCGACGGGCGCGTGCCGGTCTTCTACATCATCGGCCTGCTCGGCCGTGAGCGGGACCGCGATCCACGCGACTCCGCCCAGTCCATGGTCCGCTACTGTGAGCCGCTGCTGGATACCTTCCGGGTGCCGCATGCCCGGATCGAGGGCCCGAACGACGTGCACCTCATTCCGGAGTACTTCCGCCTGAGCCGGGAGCGACGCGGCCCCGCCGCCGTTCTGGTGGGGATGGAGACGAGCTGACATGGCGATCACGCCCGAGGACGCATTGCGGATCATCGCGGAGAGTCGTGGCACCGCAATCTGCGTACCGACCATGACGACGATGCCGGCGTGGCGGGCGCTCACGAGCAACGATCTCTCCGTGACGTGCATCGGGTTCATGGGTGGCGCATCGTCGCTGGGCCTCGGCCTCGCGCTCGCGTGGCCGGAGCGCCGCGTGCTCGTCTTCGACGGCGACGGGTCCGCGCTCATGCAACTGGGATCCCTGGCCACGATCGCCGCCGCGCAGCCGCGGAACCTCGTCCACTTCGTGTTCAAGAATGGCATCTATCACACCTCGGGAGGGCAGGAGACACCCGGCGGGCTCGTCGTGGACTTCACCACCATGGCGCGTGCCGCCGGCTATCGGAGTGCGCTGGCGATCGAATCTCTCGACGATCTGCGGAGCCAGCTGCCCCGCCTGCTGGTCGACGATGGCCCGACGTTCGTGGAACTGCACACGTTGCCCGCCGAGCAGACACCGATCACGGCGCCCGGCGGCGGGCCGTTCCACGCGCAGGTCGAGCGGCTGCGGACCCGATTGCTCGGGCCGACGCCGCGGACGGAACTCCGGCCGTGATGACCTTCGGCGCTTTCCTGTCATCCGTCCACCCGCCGCAGCGGCAATGGGACCTCGTGCGCCGGATATCGGTTGCCCGCACTCGCTTCTCCGTCACGTCGGCGCCCGTCACCACCGCGGCCGCGTCCGCGCCGAGCGTGCGCGCCATCTGGCGCAGCTCGCCCACCGTCTCGGGGAGCCTCGCCAGGCCGGCGAGGAGCCGCGGCTCGACGCCGGCCTCCTCCCGGCAGGCGCGATGGAGCTCTGCCATCGAGTCCGAGGACCCCGCAGTGCCGCCGAAGGCCGGATCGCCGAAGCCGATGAACGGCTGCGGCGCCGACCCGCCCCGGCCCGCGGAGCGGACCCTTCGGAACGCTCGAATCGACGGCACCACGGTGATGGCCAGGTCGCGGCCCAGCCAGGACACGCCGCGATAGTCCCCGTCCGGGACCGCGGTCGCGGGCTTCGTCACAAGCAGCCCGAACGGCAGGCTCTGCAGCGAGCCCCCCGGCGCCACCACGAGGTGGGCGACCCCGGCGAGCCGATCCGCGATGGGCGCGATGACCCGCGTGTAAAGGCGATGCGCCGCGGCGAGGCCGAAAGGCGTCACCGCGCCGTCCTTCACCTCGACGCTCCGGCGCACCGCCTCGACGTCGCGACGAATGGTCAGGGGTCCGATGGGCAACCGGCGGGCGTACACCCCGCTCTTCCGCGTCACGAAGACGACGGTCGAGCGCGGCAGGACGAGGAAGCTCAGCACGGCCTCGTCGTCGCGGAGCATGCCGGACAGCTCGGCCCCCGTCACGGGCGTGTCCGCGACGAACTGGGCGTAGAGGGGAAACTGCGCTTGCAAGCGCTGCTCGAGCGCCTCCATGCGCTCGCCGGCCTCGAGGAGCTCGCGGGCGAGCCGCTCCGCCTGCGCCGGCGGGAGCCGCTCGTCGGCGGTCTTCAGGGACTCTGCGGCAACGGCACTCCGCAGCCGGTCGCGCCGCCGGCTGGCATCCTGGATGTCGCGCACGACGGCGGCGAGCGCCGGGGTGCCCGCGGCCACGCGAGCGGACATCTGCTGCAGCGCCTTGGCGGTTTCCGGCTCGCGCGGGATCTGCGCGGCGGCCAGCATCTCGGCGTGGAGCGCCGGCGCCTGATCCGGCGAGGTGGTGGCCGCCCGCAAGAGGCCGTCG
>JACOVB010000433.1 GCA_016177555.1 Candidatus Rokuibacteriota bacterium | reverse complement strand
TGTGAGCTCCGGTCGGCGCGCTCGCCCGGGACAGCCTAGCAAGCACGCCCCGCCCCGGCAAGGGCGGCGGCGCTATAATCGTTCCCCGGGAGGGGGGCCACCCATGCGCATCGATCTGGCCTATGGCGACACCGTCCAGGCCGTGGATATCCCGGACGAGGGCTTCCTGGCTACCCTCTCCGCCCGGCACCTGCCCGCGGCGAGCGACGTGGCCGCGGTCGTGCGCGAGGCCCTTCAGCACCCCATCGATTCCCCGCCCCTGGCGGGCGTGATCCGGCCGGGGCGGCCGGTCACGATCGTGATCGGGGATACCACCCGGAGCTGGTCCCGCCCCGACTTTTACCTGCCACCGCTGCTCGACGAGCTGAATCGCCTCGGGGTGCCCGATGGTGCGATCACCGTGATCTCGGGCCCCGGCACGCACCGCCGGCAGACGCCCGAGGAGCACCGCGCCCTGGTCGGCCCCGAGGTGCTGCAGCGGTTGCGGTTTGTCGAGCACGACAGCCGGGATGCGGCGGCCATGGTGCATGTGGGGACGACCAGCCGCGGCACGCCGGTCAGGGTGAACCGTGTGGTGGCCGAGGCCGAGCAGCTCATCCTCTCCGGCGCGGTGACGCAGCACTTCCTGGCCGGCTACGGGGGCGGGCGCAAGGCGATCCTCCCTGGCGTCGCCGCCTACGAGACGATCCAGACGAACCACAAGCTCTCGCTCAGCCTCACCCGGGGCGAGGGTGTCCTGCCGGCCGTGGATTCGCTCCTCACCGACGGCAACGTCGTGTCCGAGGACATGGCCGAGGCCGCGGCCATGCTCAGGCCCTGCTTCGCGTTGAACGTGATCGTCAACGAGGACATGCAGATCGCGCGGGTCACCGGCGGCCACTGGGATACCTCCCACCGCGCGGCCTGCGACATCGTGCGAGAGACGGTGTGCTGCGAGATTCCCCGCCTGGCCGACCTCGTCATCGTCTCGAACGGCGGCTACCCCAAGGACATCAACATGTGGCAGTCCAGCAAGACGATCGACAACGCCGTGCGGGCCGTCGCCCCGGGCGGCGTCATGCTCTGGCTGACCTGCTGCAGCGACGGCCTCGGCACCGAGGAGTTCGCCACGGCCCTGAAGGAGGGTGGCGACAAGCAGCACACCGAGGACCTCATGCGGCGCAAGTTCACGATCGGGGCGCTGGTCACCTACGTGATCCAGAAGCACGCCAGCCGGTGCCGGGTGCTGATCGTCACCGCGCTCGAGGAGCGCCACTGCCGGCAGCTGGGCCTGGAGCGGGTGAGGTCAGCGGCCGAGGGGCTGAGGGCCGCCCACGCGCAGCTCGGCCGGACGCCCGCGACCTACGTCATGCCCCACGGCGGGTCGGTCGTGCCGGTGCTCAGGCGGCAACCGGCGCGGGCGGTCGCCGCCGGCTGAGAAGCGGGGCGGTGAGGGCGGCGGCAGTGGCGAGCAGCAGGACGAGCGAGATCGGGCGCGTTAGAAACGGGAGGAAGCTCCCCTGCGATAGCGCCAGCGCCTGGCGCAGCGCCTCTTCCAGGGGGCGGCCGAGGATCAGGGCCAGCACCAGCGGGGCCGCCTCGAAGCCGAGCTTCCGGAGCAGATAGCCCCCGATGCCGAAGCAGACCATGGTCAGTACCTCCGCCACCTGTCCCGTGACGCTGTAGGCTCCGATGAGGCAGAACAGGACGATCGCGGGCGCCAGGATCGGGTAGGGCACGCGGAGGATCTGGATGAAGAGCCCTACCAGCGGCAGGTTCAGGATGAGGAGCAGCACATTGCCGAGGTACATGCTCGTGATCGTGCCCCAGAAGAGATCGGGGCGCTCGCTGATCAAGAGCGGCCCCGGGCGGATGCCGTGCAGCGTCAGCGCCGCGAGCATCATCGCCATCACCACGTTGGCGGGGATGCCGAGGGTGAGCAACGGGACGAAGGAACCCGTGGCCGCCGCGTTGTTGGCGGCCTCGGGTCCCGCCACGCCCTCGATGGCGCCCTGACCCAGCCGGTCCCGATTCCGGGCGAAGCGCTTCTCCGTCACGTACGAGGCGATGGAGGCGACGGTGGCGCCGCCGCCGGGCAGCACGCCGAGGAAGAAGCCGAGGACGGTCCCCCGCGCCACGGGCGCCACCGAGTCGCGGAAATCCTGCCGCGTGGGGAGCAGATCGCCGGGCGTTGCGAGCCGCTGCTGGTCGGGCGGGCGCTCCATGGTCTCCAGCACCTCCGCGATGCCGAACAGGCCCATGAAGACCGGGACGAGATCGATGCCGTCCAGCAGGGTCTGGGCGCCGAAGGTGAAGCGCTCCACGCCGGCCACGGGGTCCTGTCCGACCGTGGCGAGCAAGAGCCCGACCACCGCCATGGCAAGCGCGCGCAGCAGGGAGGCGCCGCCGAGGTAGGCCACGAGGGTGAGGCCCAGCACCATGAGGCTCGCGTATTCCCAGGGTCCGAAGGCCAGCGCGAAGCGTCCCAGGAGCGGCGCCACCAGCATGAGGCCGATGACGGAGGCGGTGCCCGCCACGAAGGAGGCGATGGCCGCCATGCCGAGCGCGGCGCCCGCGCGCCCGCGGCGAGTCATCTCGTAGCCGTCGTAGCAGGTCACCATGGAGGACGACTCGCCGGGGATGCGCACCAGGATAGAGGTGGTGGAGCCGCCGTACTGGCTGCCGTAGTAGATGCCGGCCAGCATGATCACGGCCGAGACGGGCTCCAGGCGGTAGGTCACCGGCAGGAGCAGCGCGATCGTCGCCGCGGGGCCGAGCCCCGTGAGCTCGCCCACCACGGTGCCCACCACGACGCCGACGACGCAGTAGAGGATGTGCGCGGGCTCGAGCGCCACCGCGAACCCAGCGAGAATCGCCGATACCGTGTCCACGCGTCAGCCGCCTCGCGTCAGGGCAGCCAGAGCCCCGCGGGCAACTCGACCCGCAGCAGGCGGCCGAAGAGCAGGTAGGAGCCTGCCGAGCCTATCGCCCCCGTGAGCAGCGTCGCCGTCCACCCGCGGCCGCCCACCCAGCGCACCATCACCACGAAGAGGGCGGCCGTGGTGAGGAGATAGCCCGCCGTTCCCACGAGCAGCACGTACCCCAGGAGCGTGGCCGTCATGAGGAGGACGCGGCGGCGTCCCGCCCCGTCGGCCCACTGTTCTCTCAGGTCGGCGCCCGGGTGGCGCAACCCGCGCGTCAGGAGTGCCAGGGAGAGCACCGCGAGGAGGACCGCGAGGGCTCGCGGGAAGAAACCGGGGCCCGGCTGGGTGATCGTGCCCCAGGACAGGCTTCCGCCGGTGACGAAAGCTCCGAGAGCGACCAGAAGCAGCGCCGCGCCGGCGACGAGATCGGCTCGCGCGGCGAGCGGCCGCAGGTCGGGGTCGGTCACCGGGTGATGTCCACGGACTTGAGGAGCGCCCCCAGCGTCTCGGTCTCCTCCTTGATGAAGCCGTCCACCCCCGCGCCCGTCAGGAAATGGCTCGCCAGGCCGTTCTGCTGGAGGAAGGCCTTCCAGGAGGGCTCCTGCGCCGCTCGGGTGATGGCGGTGACGAGCGTCGCCTTCTGCGGCGCCGGGAGATCCCTCGGCGCGGCGATGCCCTGCCACGGTCCGGGCGGCACGCCGACGATGCCCTGCGCCTTGAGCGTCGGCACCTCCGGCAGCTTCTCCGAGCGTGCCTCGCCGAAGGTGGCGAGCACGCGCAAGCCCCCGCCTGCGACGGCGTGGGGCAACACCTCCACCTGGGAGAACACCCCGCTCGCCGCGTGGCCGCCGAGGACCGCGGCGATTTCCTTGGCGCCGCCGGCGAAGTGGACGATGTTGAGCCTCGCCCCGCTCTTCTGGCCGAGCGCCGCCGCGGCGAGGTGAGTGAGCGCGCCCGCGCCCGCTGTCCCGACGCTCACGCTTCCCGGCGCCTTGCGGGCCGCGTCCAGGTATTCGGCCAGGCTGCGGTATGGTGAGGCAGCCGGCACGGCGAGCACGAAGGTCTCGAGGCTCAGGCGCGCGAGGTGGGTGAAGTCCGTGGCGGGGAACTTCGCCTGACCGCGCAGCGTGGTGGTCACGAGGAAGCCACCGGTCATGCCGAGCGTGTAACCGTCGGCTTTCGAGCCGTGGAGCTTGGTCGTGCCGACAGCGCTGCCCGCACCCGGGAGGTTCTGGACGGTCACCGCCTGGCCGAGGTGCATCTTCAGTGCCTCGGCGAAGGCACGAGCGACGAGATCGGTGCCGCCGCCCGCGTTGAACGGGACGATGAGCGAGACCGGCTGGCTCGGGTACTTGTCCTGGGCGGTCGCAGGCCCACTCGCGAGGGCCGCTGCCGCGAGGGCCAATGCCGCGAGGCGGATGGTCGGGGACAGCCTGAGTGGTCGTGTCATGGCTCTGGCCTCCTGGGCCCAGCGCCGCCGACACTACCAGATGCCGTCACTGTTCGCCAAGACGCGGAACCCTCTCCCCTCGGGGGAGAGGGCCGGGTGAGGGGAGCCGCGCGGTATAGAATGCACGGGTGGACAGGGTTCTCGAGGTGATGGTCGATGCCGCCCGCGCGGGCGGCGAGGTCGCGCTGGCGCATTTCCGGCGCGGCACCGGGGCCACGCTGAAGCCAGACGGCTCCCCGGTCACCGAGGCCGACCGCGGGGCGGAGGAAGCCATCGCCGAGGTTCGCCGTGGGCGACACAAAGCCCTTCTTGGCACCAGGCCGGCGCCCGGCCGACGGCCCCGCCGGCCCGAACGCAACCTGGGCCAGGCCCCCGCGACCCGATGGACGC
>JACOVB010000449.1 GCA_016177555.1 Candidatus Rokuibacteriota bacterium | reverse complement strand
GAGGCGCTGTTGATCACGTCGTCGGCGCGCCCCACGAACCAGAGGTAGCCGTCCTCGTCCATGGAGGCGCGGTCGCCGGTGATGTACCAGTCACCGCGATGGCACTTCGCGTTGCCTTCCGGGTTCCGCCAGTACTCCTGGAACATGCCCACGGGACGCTCGGGCCGCACCTGGACCGCGAGGTCGCCCTCCTCGCCGCGGGGCCGCTCGCGCCCCTCCTCGTCCACGATGCCCAGGCGGTGCCCCGGCGAGGCGGGCCCCATGGAGCCCGGCTTCCAGGGCGTGTTCCGGAAGGTGGCCGCGAGGAGCACGCTCTCGGTCTGGCCGTAGCCCTCGTAGATGTGGTGGCCCGTGCTCTCGCGCCACATCTCGATCACCTCAGGGTTCACCGCCTCGCCCGCCCCCACGCAGTGGCGGAGGGCGGCGAAGCGATACTTCTTGAGCGGCTCGAGCACGAACATCCGGTAGGCCGTTGGCGGGGCGCAGATGGTGGTGATGGGGAAGCGCTCGAGCATGGCGAGCGTCTCCTGGGCCTCGAACTTCTTGCCGCGCGCGTCCCAGACGAACAGCGCCGCTCCCATGTTCCATGGCGCGAAGAAGGACGTCCACGCGGCCTTGGCCCAGCCCGTGTCGGCGAGCGTCCAGTGCAGATCGTCCGGGCCGTTGTCGAGCCAGAAGCGGCCCGTGATCGTGTGGCCGATGGGATAGGAGGCGTGGGTGTGCAGCACCATCTTCGGGTAGCCCGTGGTCCCCGACGTGAAGTAGATCATCATCGGGTCGCGACTCGAGTTCTGCGGATGCGCCATCTCTGCGGAGGCGCGCTCGATGAGCCGCTCGTATTCGAGCCAGCCGCCGCCCGCGCGTCCCACGACCACGCGGTGCTTCACCGTCGGGCACTCGGCGAGGGCCTGATCCACCTTGTGGGCATTGTCCTCGTCGGTGATGACGACGGAGGCCTCCGATGCCTGGAGCCGGTACTGGATGTCCTTGGCGGTCAGGAGCGTGGTGCCCGGTGTCGACACGGCGCAGGCCCGGATGCATCCCACGACGATCTCCCACCACTGAGAGACGCGGGGCAGCATGATGAAGACGCGCTGGCCGGGCGCCACGCCGAGGCCCCGGAGCGCGTTGGCGAAGCGGCGCGAGCGCTCCCCGAGCTCGGCGAAGGTGAAGCGGCGCGGCTGCCCGTCCGCCGACACCCAGAGGAGCGCGAGCTTGGCCGGATCGCGCCCCCAGCCGTCGAAGGTGTCGAAGGCCCAGTTGAAGCGTGCCGGCACCTCCAGGCGGAAGCCCGCCATGGTCGCCGCGTAATCGGTCAGGTCGTGTTCGCTCATGGCACCCTCACGAAGCCTTCCATATGTAGCGGTCGGGGAAGGCCCGGATCAGCATGTCTCGTGGGCCCCGACCCGGCGGGCGACCACTACGCGACCGTCGCCGCCGCGGCGGTCCGGGCCAGCAGGCCGCCCGCGAGGAGGATGTCACGCTCGCGTGGGGTGAGGACGCAGCGCGCGCTGAAGGCGGCGCCGCTACGCGAGTTGGTCACGCGGATGGACGCGCCGGCCAGGATCGCGCTCCGGAGCCCCTCGAAGGTGAGTCCGTCGCCGCGCTCGATGCCCTCGTAGTCCGCCGGGTCGGTGAACTCCAGCGGCACGAGCCCCCAGTTGATGAGGTTGGCCCTGTGGATGCGCGCGAAGCTCTTGGCCAGCACCGCGCGCACGCCCAGGTGGAGCGGCGAGAGCACGGCCGCCTCCCGCGAGGAACCCTGGCCGTAGTGCTCGCCGCCCACGATGATGCCCCGGCCGGCCGCACGGGCGCGGGCCACGAAATCCGGGTCCACGTTCCTGAAGCAGAACTCGGCCTGCGCCGGGACATTGGAGCGGAAGATGAGGGCCTGGGTGCCGGAGGGCGAGATGTCGTCGGTGGAGACCGTGTCCCCGAGCCTGATCACGACCGGGCCGGAGAGCGTCTCCTCGGTGGGAATGCCGCGCGGCATGTCCTTGATATTGGGGCCCCTGATGACCGTCACCCCCGAGGCCTCCGACTCGGCGGCGGGGGGCACGAGCCCCGCGCCAGAGGCGGCGAGGGACGCCGGGGAATGGAGCCCGGGCGGCGGCCCTGCCTTTCGCGGATCGGTGATGACCCCCGTGAGTGCCGAGGCCGCGGCCGTCACGGGCGAGCAGAGATAGACCTGGTCGTCGCGGACGCCGCTCCTTCCCGGGAAGTTGCGGTTGAACGCGCGCAGGCTCTTGGCTCCGGAGGCTGGCACATGCCCGATGCCGGCGCAGGAGCCGCACGTTGGCTCCGAGACCGTGGCGCCCGCGGCGAGAAAGTCGGCCAGGAGCCCCTCGCGCGCCATCACCTCGAGGATGCGGCGGCTGCCGGGGAAGACCACGAAGGAGACGGCAGGCGCCACGCGCCCGCCGCGGATCGCCTGGCCCACGGCCCACATGTCCTCCCAGGAGGAGTTGGTGCACGAGCCGACCATCACCTGATCGAGCGGCGTGCCCTCGACCTCCGCCACCGGCACCACGCGATCGGGCGAGCCGGGGAGCGCCACGAGGGGCGCGAGCGCGGAGAGATCGAGCTCGATCTGGTCGTCGTACCCGGCGCCGGCGTCCGCGGCGAGCGGCGCCCAGTCGCGCTCCCGCCCGAGCAGCGCGAGATAGCGGCGGTTGGCCTCGTCGGACGGGAAGACGCTCGTGGTGAGCGTGAGCTCGGCGCCCATGTTGGCGATGGTGGCGCGCTGGGGCAGGGAGAGCGCCGCGAGGCCGGGGCCCGCGTACTCGAAGATCCGGCCGCTGCCGCCACGCACCGAGTACCGCCGCAGCAGCTCGAGGTTCACGTCCTTGGCGTGCACCCAGGGGCCGAGACAGCCGGTGAGCCAGACGCGCGTCACCCGCGGCATCGTGAGGAAATACGGGCCGCCGCCCATGGCCACAGCCACGTCGAGGCCGCCCGCGCCGATGGCGAGCATGCCGGCGGCGCCGCAGAGCGGGGTGTGGCTGTCCGTGCCGAGCAGGAGCTGCCCCGGCACGCTCAAGGATTCGAGATGCACCTGGTGGCAGATGCCGTTGCCGGGCTTGGAGAACCACGCGCCGTAGCGGCGCGAGGCGGTCTGCAGGTAGCGGTGGTCGTCGGAGTTGCGCGAGTCCACCTGGGAGACGTTGTGGTCGATATAGGTGACGACGAGGGGGGGGCGCACCCGGGGGAAGCCCATGGCCTCGAACTGCAGGAACGCACCGGTGCCGTTCGTGTCCGTGAGGAGGACCTGGTCCACCGAGAGCCCGATCTCCTCGCCCGCCACCGGCTGGCCCGCGACCAGGTGGGCGTCGATCAGCTTGCGCGTGAGACTCAGCCCCAAGCCTAGCGCTCCGCGAGGGGGACGAAGGGACGGCGGCCGGGGCCCTTGTAGTCGGCGCGCGGGCGGATGAGCCGGTTGTCGTCGTACTGCTCGAACAGGTTCGCGGTCCACCCGGCGATGCGGGCGGCCGCGATCACGGGGGTGAACAGGTCCACGGGGATGCCGATGGAGTAGAAGAGCGGTGCCGAGTAGAAATCCACGTTCGGGATCAGCGTCTTGGCCGCCTGGACCTTGGCGTGCAGGCGCACGGCCATGTCGTACCACATCCCCTGGCCGGACTGGCGGCAGGCCTGCTCGGCCAGGCCCCGCAGGACGGCCGCGCGCGGATCCCCTGCCGTGTAGACGCGATGGCCGAAGCCCATGAGCCGGCGTTTCTCGGCGAGCGCCCGGTCGGTGAAGGCCTCCACGTTGTCCACCCGGCCGATCTCCATGAGGGTGCGCATGACGGCCTCGCCGGCGCCGCCGTGGAGGGTGCCCTTGAGCGCGCCGACGCCGCCGGCCACCGCCGAGTGCATGTCCGAGAGCGTGCCGGCGATCACGCGGGTCGTGAACGTGGAGGCGTTCATCTCGTGCTCGGCGTAGAGGACGAGGCTCGCGTCGAAGGCGCGCGTGGTGACCTCGCTCGGGGGCTGCCCCGAGAGCATGTAGAGGAAGTTGGCCGCGTGCCCGAGGTCGGCGGACGGCGGCACCGGCGCCTGGCCGCTCCGCACGCGGTGGTGGGCGCAGATGGCGGTGGCGAGCTGGCTCGTGAGCCGGGCGGCCTTGCGGCGGTTGGCGGCATGCGAGCTGTCCGTCGTGTCGGGATCGTGCATGCCGAGGATGGCCACCGCTGCCTGCAGCGCGCGCATGGGGTCGGTGTCCTTCGGCATGAGCCGGAAGGCCTCGACGAGCGCGGCAGGGATCGGGCGGGCGGCGCCCAGCTCGGCGCGGAAGGCGTCGAGCTCGGCGCGGGTCGGCAAGACGCCCTGCCAGAGCAGGAAGGCAACCTCCTCGAAGGTTGCCCGGCGCGCCAGGTCGTCGATGTCGAAGCCGCGATAGGCGAGGCGGCCGTTCTTGCCGTCCAGATCGCAGAGATCGGTCTCGGCGGCGATTACACCCTCGAGTCCCCGGATCAGCTGTGTTCCCTCCGTCATTGGT
>JACOVB010000450.1 GCA_016177555.1 Candidatus Rokuibacteriota bacterium | reverse complement strand
CAAGCTCGCCCAGCCCGACAAGAAGTTCCTCATCGTGGTGGGCGATGGTGACGCGGCCTCCATCGGCACGTCGCATCTCATCCACGCCGCGCGCCGCAACCTGGGCGTGACCGTCATCTGCGAGGACAACATGGGCTACGAGTCCACCGGCGGGCAATTCTCGCCCACGACGCCGGCCGGCTACGTCACCAACTCGAGCCCCTACGGCATGGTGGAGCCTCCATTCGACCCCTGCGATGTCGTTCAGGCCGCGGGCGCCACGGTCGTCGCCGAGCCGACCGCGACGCAATGGCACCAGACCGTGAAGATCGTCAAGAAGGCGCTGCAGAACGACGGCTTCTCGTTCGTCCACGTCCGCTACCCCTGCAACGAGAACTTCGGCGCGTACGCGCTCGGCACCCGCGACACCCTGAAGAACCTCGAGTGGATCTACGAGCACACGCAGGGCCGCAAGGCCGACGGCAGCGAGACCGACTTCACCTGGCAGACCGGCATCAAGCACGACGCCTCCAACAGCCGGCCGGAGTTCAGCCGCCTCCTGCGCGATCTCGGCGAGCGGGTGCGCGCGCGGATGGCCGCCGGCGACGGGCACGGGGCCCACTGATGGCAACGGCCACGGAGACCAGGACCCGCACCGAGATCCTCATCTCCGGCTTCGGGGGGCAGGGCGTCATCCGCATGGGGCAGATCCTCGGGCTCTGCGCCATCAAGCAGGGCCAGCGCGTGACGATGCTCAAGAGCCACGGCACGGAGACCCGCGGCGGCTACGTGCGAGCCCAGCTCGTGATCGCCCCTGAGTACGTGGACAGCCCCGTGGTGGAGCACGCCGACGTCTTCGTCGCCTTCTCCGCCCCCGCCTACAAAAAGTTCCACACCTGCTGCAGCGGCAAGATCCTCTACGACCCGGAGATGGTCGCGGAGATCCGGCCCGGCGCGCGCGCGGGGCACGTGGCCGTGCCGGCCACAGCGCTCTCGAAGGAGCGCTTCAACAACGTCCTCTTCGCCAACATGATCATGCTGGGCGCGCTCACCCGGCTCGCGGGCATGGACTACGAGGCGATGAAGCAGACGATGGTGGAGGTGATCCCGCGCTTCCACGAGCAGAACCTGGCGGCCATGGAGCTGGGCTACACCCTTCCCGCGGTGACCGGCACGGCCTGACGTGACGGGGCCCGCTCCGGCCCGCCCCTGGCATCGCTTCTGGCCGGCCCATGTGCCGCGCTCGCTCGACTACCCGTCCGCCCCCGCGTGGTGGCTGCTCGAGCGCAATCTCCCGCGCTTCGCTGACCGTCTCGCCGTCCTGGAGCTGGACCCGGCGACGCTCGAGGAGGGGCGGCGCCTGACCTACGACGAGCTCTGGCGCGCCGCGCGCGGCGTGGCCACTGGTCTCGCCAGACGCGGGGTGACGGCCGGCACGCGCATCGCCCTCTGCCTCCCCAACAGCGCCGAGCTGATCATCGGCTACTACGCCACCTGGTGCGCGGGGGGCGTCGCCGTCCCCGCCAACCCGGCGGGCCGCGAAAGCGAGATCGCCGAGCAGCTCGGCGATGCCGGCGTCGCCCTGGTGGTGGGCGTGGCGGGCGGCGGTGCCGAGCAGGCAGCCACGCAGCTCGCGGTGCCTTTCGTGGAGCTCGGCGCCTTCCGCGCCATGGAGGCCCTGCCTCCGGCCACCCCGCGGGCCCCGGCCTCCCCGTCGGAGGTGGCGGTGCTCCTCTACACGGGCGGAACGACGGGACTCCCCAAGGGCGCCATGCTCACCCATCGCAACCTGGTCGCCAACACGGTGCAGTTCGCCGAGTGGTACGCCTTCGCGCCCGGCGACGAGGTGGCGGTCTCGGTGATCCCGCTCTACCACTCGGGCGGGATGTCGGGCGCCATGAACGTGCCGCTCTCCACGGGGGCGACGCTCCTGGTCATGCGCCGCTTCTCGCCTTCCACGGTGGCCCGCGCCGTGGGGCAGTACCGGGCGACGCGGCTCTTCGGCGTGCCCACCATGTTCATCGCGCTCCTCAACGACGAGGCAGGGGGCAAGGGCGACTACTCCGCGCTCCGCGCCTGTCGCACCAACGCCGCGCCCCTGCCTCCGAGCGTGAAGGCCGCCTTCGACGCGCTCGTGGGGCGCGAGGTTCTGATCGAGGGCTACGGCCTCACGGAAACGAGCCCGCTCACCCACGCCAACCCCATCGGCCGTGCCAAGCCCGGCTCCATCGGCATCCCGCTTCCCGACACGGATGCCCGCATCGTGGACCTCGAGACGGGCGCCGATGTGCCGCCCGGCGCCAGCGGCGAGCTGCTGATCCGCGGCCCCCAGGTGATGCGCGGCTACTGGAAGCGCCCCGAGGAGACGGCGCGCGCGCTGCGCGACGGCTGGTTCGCCACGGGGGATGTGGCGGTGATGGACGCCGACGGCTACTTCGCCATCGTGGACCGCAAGAAGGACATGATCAACACGGCCGGCTTCAAGGTCTGGCCGCGCGAGGTGGAGGAGACGATCTACGCCCACGAGGCCGTGCGGCTGGCGGTAGTCGTCGGGGTGCCCGACGACTACCGCGGCGAGGCCGTGAAGGCCTTCGTCGTGCTCAAGGAGGACTGGCGCGGGCGCTGCGGCGAGCGCGACCTGGTGGAGTTCTGCCGCGAGCGCCTCACCCCCTACAAGGTGCCGCGCGCCGTCGAGTTCCGCGCCGAGCTGCCGCTGACGGCCACCGGCAAGGTGCTGAGGCGCATGCTGCGCGACGGGCCCGCGGGGGCCTGAGAGGAGGCTGTCCGATGCTGAGGATCACGAAGTGCTCGCCGGTCTTGCCCCTGCTCATGCTGGCTGCGCTCGCCGGCCTCGCGGGGAGCCCCGCCCGAGTCTCGGCCCAGGAGAAGTACCCCTCTCGCCCCATCGACTTCATCTGCACCTGGGGCACGGGCGGCGGGGCGGATGCCATGGCGCGACAGATCGGCTCGCTGGCGCAGCCGCTCCTCGGCGCCGCACTGCCCGTCTCCAACGTCCCCGGGGCCTCCGGGAACACCGGGCTGGCCCAGATCCTCAGCGGAAAGACCGACGGCTATGCCGTCGCCACCTACATCCAGGACACGCTCATGACCATCCCCATGGCTTGGCGCGCCACAAGGTGGGGGACCTCGAGTGGATCACGCGCACCCAGGTGGCCGACTCGTTCCTCTTCGTGAAGTCGGACGCCCCGTTCAAGACGATCCAGGAGCTGTTCGCCCACGCCAAGGCCAATCCGGGCAAGCTCCGCGTGGCGACCACGGGCTTCGGATCGGTGGACGATGTCACGGTGCGCTACCTCGAGAAGAAAGGCTACAAGATGATCACGGTGCCGTACCCGAAGCCCGGCGAGCGCTACGCCGCGGCGCTCGGCGGCCACGCGGAAGTTCTCTACGAGCAGGCGGGCGACGTGCTCCAGTACCTCAAGGCCGGCCAGCTCCGCCCGCTCATCATCTTCGCCGAGAAGCGCCACCCGGCCTTCGCGGAGGTGCCCACCTCCAGGGAGCTCGGCATAGACATCACGCTGCCGCAGTTCCGGGGCAT
>JACOVB010000078.1 GCA_016177555.1 Candidatus Rokuibacteriota bacterium | reverse complement strand
GAAGAGCGCCGCGGCCTTGTTGCGCATGAGGCGCGCGGCCTCCACCGCCATGTGCGCCCGCGCGATGGGGAACTGCACGCCCTGGTTGGCGCCGATCGGCTTGCCGAAGATCACCCGCTGGCCGGCGTAGGCCACGGCCTTCTCGATGAACCAGCGCCCGTCGCCCAGGGAGTCGGAGGCCACCAGGATCCGCTCGGCGTTCATGCCGTCGAGGATGTAGGCGAAGCCCTTGCCCTCCTCGCCGACCAGGCTGTCGGCGGGGATCTCCACGTTGTCGAAGAAGAGCGCGTTGGTCGAGTGGTTCATCATCATCCGCAAAGGCCGGACCTCGAAGCCCTTGAGGCCGCGGATGTCGACGAGGAAGACGCTGAGCCCGTCGGTCTTCCGCTTCAGCTGGTCGCGGACGGCCGTGGTCTGCAGCTTCGTCGTGTCCGAGCCGGCGTTGGGCTCCGTGACGCCGAAGGCCTGCAGTCTCAGCTCGCCCGTGGCGATCTTGGGCAGGTACTGCTGCTTCTGCGCCTCGGAGCCGTGGCGGAGCACGGTGCCCATGATGTACATCTGCGCGTGGCAGGCGCCGGCTTTGGCGCCCGAGCGGTTGATCTCCTCCAGGATGAGCGCGGCCTCCATGATCCCCAGCCCCGCCCCGCCGTACTCGTGCGGGATCAGGACCGCCAGGTAGCCGGCCTTGGTCAGCTCGTTGACGAAGGCGTCGGGGTACTCGCGGCGCGTGTCGAGGTCCCGCCAGTACTGCGGCGGGTACTGCTTGCAGAGCTCGGCCACGGCGGCCTTGAGCGCCTTCTGCTCGTCGGTCAGCGCGAATGACATGTCGGCCATGGTACCTCTCTCCATCCTCAACATGCCTGCGGCATGTTGACCGTGGGCCAAAGGGTCCCGCTCACCTACTTGCCCTGGAAGCGGGGTTTGCGCTTCTCGTTGAAGGCGCGGACGCCCTCGAGTCTGTCCTCCGTGGTCACGGTGTTGTTGTAGGCCTCGATGGCCAGGGTGAGGCCGGTCCAGAGGTCGGTCTCGCTCCCCCACGCGATGGCCTTCTTGGCCTGGCGCACGGCCACGGGGCCGTTCTCGGCGATGGTGGCGGCGATCTCCAGCGCCTTGGCCCGCGCCTGGCCCTTCGGCACCAGGTGGTTCACCAGGCCGATGGCCTTCGCCTCCTGCGCCGGCACCCGCCGTCCCGTGAAGATCATCTCCCGGGCCAGCGGGGCGCCCAGGATGCGGGGCAGGTACTGGGTGCCGCCGACGCCCGGGAAGATCCCGCGCGTCACCTCCGGCACGGCGAAGACCGCCGTCTCGCCGGCGACGATGAAGTCGGAGGCCGTGGCCAGCTCGCAGCCGCCTCCCAGGGCGAAGCCCTCCACCGCGGCGATCACCGGCACGGGGCAGCGGAGCACGCGGAAGGTGGCCTCCTCGAAGATCTGGTGCTGGGCGCGCCAGGTCTCGTCCGACATGCCCTCGCGCTCCTTCAGGTCTCCCCCCACGGAGAAGGCCCTGTCGCCCGCGCCCGTGAAGACCACCGCCCGCACGGCGCGGTCCCACTGGAAGCCATCGAAGCAGCGCAGGAGGTCCTCGCCCATGGCCGTGTTCATGGCGTTGAGGGCCTCGGGCCGGCAGAGCTCCACCGTGGCCACGAACCCGTCGGCCGAGCGGGTGACGTTGAGCGTCCTATAGTCCGATGACATGGCGGTCCGCGAGCCTCCTGATGGTGTCGGGATCGTAGCCGAGCTCGCCCAGGACCTCGGCGGAGTGCTCCCCGAGGAGCGGGGGAACCCGGGTCACGGGGGGGCGGTCGCCGTCCCACCTGATGGGCAGCGCCACCGCGCGGTAGTCGGGCAGGCGCGGGTGCCGGGCGGGGACGAGCATGCCGCTGGCCTCGGTCTGGGCCTCGGTCGCGACCTGGTCCACGCGGAGGATCGGCGCCGAGGGGACCCCGGCCTTGGCGAGCCGCGCCAGGAGGTCCTCGGCCGGCAGCGCGCGGGTCACGGCCGAGAGGGCCTCGACCAGCGCCGCGCGGTGCTCGACGCGTCGGGGATTGCTCGTGAAGCGGGGGTCTCCCGCCAGGGCCGGGGCGTCGAGCGCCTCGCAGGCCCTGGCGAAGAGCGCGTCGGACCCGGCGGCGATCATCACCCAGGCGTCCCGGGCGGGGAAGGCCTCGTAGGGCGCGATCATGGCGGTGCCGGAGCCCTGGGGAGTCGGCACCTCGCCTGTGGCCAGGTAGAGATTCGTCTGGAACACCGTCCACGCCAGCGCCGTGTCGAAGAGCGCCGTCGTCACCTCGACGCCCCGGCCCGTCCGGTCGCGCTCGCGGAGCGCGGCGAGGATCGCCGTCACCGCCCACATCCCCGTCCCCATGTCCACGAGCGACACGGGCACGCGCGCGGGCGGCTGGCCCGGATGGCCCGTGATGGACATGAGGCCGGAGTAGGCCTGCATGAGCGGATCGTAGCCGGGGCGGTCGCGGTACGGCCCCGCCGGCCCGAAGGCCGCGATGGAGCAGTAGACGAGCCGTGGGTTCAGGGCCTGGGCCTGCGCCCACCCGAGCCCCAGCTCCTCGACAGCGCCGGCGCGGAGCGACTGGACGAAGACGTCCGCGCGGCCGATCAGGCGCTCCAGGACCCCGAGCCCGTCGGGAGCCTTGAGGTCCACCGCCAGACTGCGCTTGCCGCGGTTGACGGCCATGAAGGTGGCGCTCTCGCTGCCCCAGTAGGGGGGCGCCCAGGCGCGGGCGTCGTCGCCACGCCCGATCCGCTCCACCTTCACCACCGCCGCGCCCATGTCGGCCAGGATCTGGGTGCAGTAGGGGCCGGCCACGTTCTGGGTGAGGTCGGCGACGAGGAGACCGGCCAGGGGCGAGTTCATGGGCGCCATATTATAGCCTGGTCCCGGGATGGTCTGGTGGCCGACCCGCGTGCGCCCCGCGACCTCGACTTGGGGGCGGCCCATCGGCCAGGCTGGCGCCCTGATCGGCGCTACCACGAGGAGCCAGGCTGGTGGGTGACATCCGCCGACGGCGCGGGTGAGATCCAGCCGCGGTGGCCCCGCACCGCGGCTGGCATGTAGTATCATTCCGATATCATCCGAGCACCCTCCGGGCGGGCACGTCCGGGAAAGGAGGATTGACTCATGCCCAGTGTCCTGCTGCGCGATCTCGACCCTGCCACCGTGGACCGGCTCAAGGCGCGGGCTCGCCGTCACCACCGCTCGCTGCAGGCCGAGCTGAGGGCCATCCTGGAGCGAGCCAGCAGGGAAGGCGGGGACATCCGGGCGGCTGTCCGGCAGATGCGCGCCCTGTTCGCCGGGCGCCACTTCGGAGACAGCGCCGCATTGATTCGCCGCGACCGCGCCAGATGAGGGAGCTGCGCGCCCTCGTGGTGGACTCGAGCGTGGCGGTCAAGTGGTTCCTGCCCGAAACCGGCAGCGATGCTGCCGCGCCGCTGCTGGAGGGCGAGCGCGCCCTGGTGGCGCCCGACCTGCTCTATCCGGAGGTGGGGAATGTCCTCTGGAAGCGCGTCCGCCGTGGCGAGCTGACGCCCGGAGAGGGAGGGGCTGTCCTGGGCGCGCTCACCCGGAGCGGCCTGGAGATCGTCCCCTCGGCCCCACTCATGCCCCTGGCGCTCGACATCGCGTGCCGGGCCGGCCGGACGCTCTACGACAGCCTCTACCTGGCGGTCGCGGTGATGAAGCGCACCGCGCTCGTGACGGCGGACCGCCGTCTCTTCGACGCCGTCCGGAAGGGGCCGCTGGCCCCGCACGTGCTCTGGCTCGGCGATGTCCGCTGAGCAGCGCGCCGTGCCGCGACGCTACAGGTCCCGGAAGCGCTTGCCCTCCCGCGCCAGCCGCTCCAGCAGCGGCGCCGGCTGCCAGAACTCGCCGTGGACCTTCTGGAAGGCGCAGATGTCGTCGTACACGCGGTCGAGACCCACGGTGTCACCGTAGAACATGGGGCCGCCGCGGTAGACGGGGAAGCCGTAGCCGTAGATGTAGATGATGTCGATGTCGCTGGCGCGGAGCGCCTTGCCCTCCTCGAGGATCCTCGCGCCCTCGTTGATCAAGGGGTACATGCAGCGCTTGAGGATCTCGTCGTCCGAGATCTGCCGCCGCTCGATGCCCTGCTCCTTCGAGGTCCTGACGATGAGCGCCTCGATCTCTGGATCGGGGATGGGGGTGCGGCTGCCCTTCTCGTAGCGGTACCAGCCGGCGCCCGTCTTCTGGCCGAAGCGCCCCATCTCGCAGATCCTGTCGCCGATGGGCGAGTAGCGGAGATGCTTCGGGCGGCTCGCCGCCTTGCCCTTGCGGATCCGCCAGCCCACGTCCAGCCCGGCCAGATCGCCCATGGTGAAGGGCCCCATGGGCAGGCCGAAACCGAAGATCACCTTGTCCACCTGCTGGGGCAGGGCGCCTTCCGCCAGGAGGAACTCCGCCTCGCGGATGTAGCTGTGGAGCATCCGGTTGCCCACGAAGCCGTCGCAGTTGCCCACGAGCACGCCCACCTTGCGGATCTTCCGCGCCAGCTCCATGGCCGTGGCGATGGTCTCCTTCGAGGTCCGGGCGCCGCGGACGATCTCCAGCAGGCGCATGACGTTGGCGGGGCTGAAGAAGTGGGTGCCGATGACCTGCCCCGGCCGCGAGGTCGCGGAGGCGATCTCGTCGATGTCGAGCGTGGAAGTGTTGGTGGCGAGGATGGCGTCGGGGCGAGCGGCCTTGTCGAGGACGCCGAAGACCTGCTTCTTGACGGCCATCTCCTCGAAGACGGCCTCCACCACGATGTCGGCCGAGCCGATCTCGTCGTAGGAGAGCGTGCCGCCGATGAGGCTCATCCGCCTGTCCATGTCGGCCTGGGAGAGCCGCCCCTTCTCCACGGTCGCGGCGTAGTTCTTCCGGACGACGGCGAGGCCGCGGTCGAGGGCCTCCTGCGACATCTCCAGCACGCGCACGGGGATGCCGGCATTGGCGAAGTTCATGGCGATGCCGCCGCCCATGGTGCCCGCGCCGATGACGGCCGCGCGCCCGATGGGCTTGACCGGCGTCTCCTTGGGCACGTCGGGGATCTTCGTCACCTCGCGCTCGGAGAAGAAGACGTGGATCTGGGCCTTCGACTGCGTGCCCTGCATGAGCCCCGTGAACAGCTCGCGCTCCCGCTTGAGTCCCTCGGGGAAGGGCAGCGTCGCCGCCGCCTGGACCGCGTCGGCGCAGCGCTGGGGCGCCTCGAAGCCGCGGGCGCTCTTCGCCAGCCCCTTGCGGAACTCGTCGAAGACGCCTGGCGCCACGCCCCCCACCTTGTCCTGCATCTCCGAGATCTTCCGGAGGGGCTTCCCCTCGGCGGCGAGCCGCTCGGCGAAGGCCACGGCGCCGTCGAGGAGCTCGCCCGGGACGATCTCGTCCACGAGGCCGAGCGCCTTGGCCTGGGCTGCGGGAACGGGATCGCCGCTCGTGATCATCCTGAGCGCGGCCTCGACGCCCACGACCCGCGGCAGCCGCTGGGTGCCGCCGGCTCCGGGCAGGAGGCCGAGCTTCACCTCGGGGAAGCCCAGCTGCGCGGTGGGCACGGCGCAGCGATAGTGGCAGCCCAGCGCGACCTCGAAGCCGCCGCCGAGCGCCGTG
>JACOVB010000427.1 GCA_016177555.1 Candidatus Rokuibacteriota bacterium | reverse complement strand
TCCTGGCGGAGCGCCACCAGGGCGGACCAGTCCGGGATGCCGAGGACGTCGCGATAGTAGATCGTGTAGTAGTCGCGTACCCGCTCGCGGAGCTCGGGGTCGACGCTCAACCGGACTTCCGCCTCATCCGAGGCGGGCCAGCAGCCCGGCGACGACGGCCTGCCGCTCATCATCCGAGATGCCCACCGAGCAGGGCAGCGAGAGGCCGCGGGCGTACAGGCGCTCGGCCAGCTCGAGCCGGTAGGTCTGCGCGAGGTGGAACACCGGCTGCAGGTGGAGCGGCCGCCAGAGCGGGCGCGCCTGGATGCCGTCGGCGTTGAGGCCGCGCAGGAGCGCGCGCACATCCGGGCAGCGTGCCTCGTCGAGAAGGACGGAGGGCATCCAGTAGCTCGAGCGGGCCCAGGGCGCCTCGGTGAAGACGTGGAGGCCCTCGACCCCGCCGAGCGCCTCCTGGTAGAAGGCCGCCGTGGCGCGCTTGGAGGCCAGGAAGGCCGGCAGCTGCTCGAGCTGGGCCACGCCGAGGGCGGCATGGAGATTGCTCAGGCGGTAGTTGAAGCCGACCTCGTCGTGGACGAATTCCAGCGCATCTCCACGGGCCTGAGTGGTGAGCGAGCGCACGCGCGCCGCGAGCCCGGCATCCCGCGTGAGGACCATGCCGCCGCCGCCGGCGGTGATGATCTTGTTGCCGTTGAAGGACAGGCACGACAGGAGCCCGTCGGCGCCCGCGCGGCGGCCCCGGTACTCGGCCCCCAGCGCCTCCGCCGAGTCCTCCACGAGCGCGATCGGGTAGCGCCGGGCAAGATCGAGCAGCGGGTCCACGTCGCATGGGTGGCCGTAGAGGTGCACGGGCAAGAGCGCGCGAACCACCCTGCCGGTGCCGCGATTCACCACTCGCCCGTCCTTGACGAGGCACTCGCGGGCGAGGAAGTCGGCGGTCTTCTCAGGGTCCATCCCCCAGGACACCGCCTCCGAGTCCATGAAGACCGGGTGGGCGCCGCAGTAGACGATCGCGTTGACCGTGGCGACGAAGGTGAAGGTGGGGACCAGCACCTCGTCGCCCGGCTCGACGCCCGCCGCCCGGAGCGCCACGTGGAGCGCCGCCGTCCCGTTCACCGTGGCCACGGCATGGGGCACGGCGAGGCAGGCCGCCATCTCGCGCTCGAAGCGCGGGACGAAAGGCCCGGCCGAGGACACCCAGTTGGTGTCGAGGCACTCCTTCAGGTACTTCCACTCGTTGCCCGCGAGATACGGGACCGCGTTGGGGATCAACCGCCGAAGCTCCGTCACCGCTTCTTCCCCTGGCGTGGGCGCCCCTCGCGCTTCCACCACGCCCGGTACCACTCGAAGGTCTCCCCGACGCCCGAGGCGAGCGAGACCTTGGGGCGGAAGCCCGTGAGCGAGCGCAGGCGGGCGATGTCGGGGCAGCGGCGGGCCACCGAGCCCGCCGGCGCCGGCAGGCGCTCGATGGCGGGAGCAAACCCGGCGGTGCGCAGGATCAGCGCCAGGAGGGCCTCGATGCGGATCTCCTCGCCGTCATTGCCGATGTTCACGATCTGCCCCCAGGCCGCCTCCGTCGTCACGAGCCGCGTCATGGCGTCCACCGCATCCGTCACGTGGCAGAAGGCGCGCCGCTGCTCGGCCCCGTAGAGCCGGAACGGGTCCTCCCGGCGGATCGCCCGGAGCGACAGCTCGGGGATCACGTGGTCGGCCCCCATCCGCGGGCCATACACGTTGTGGAAGCGCCCGATCACGTAGCGGAACCCGCGGGCGCGCGCGCCGTGGATCACCGCGGCCTCGCCGAGGATCTTGCTGGCGGCGTAGGCGAAGCGGGGCGCCCGGATATCCGGGACCGAGAGCGGCACGTCCTCGGGCGTCGGCACGGGCAGCGTGCCCGCCTCGACCCCGCCGGCGTATGTCTCGCTCGTGGACGCGAAGAAGAGCACCTCGTCGCGGCCGGGAAGCCAGTCGAGCAGGTTGAGCAGGGAAAGCGTGTTGACGCGGATCACCCGCGACGGATCCGTCTCCACGTTCCTCACGCCCACGACGGCGGCGAGCATGTAGACCTGGTCCCAGTCCCGCTGGAGCGGATTGAGCGCGCGGGGGTTGGTCAGATCGGCCTGGAGCAGGGTCACCTCGCGGCCCGCGCAGAGGGTCTCGATGGCAGCGTCCCGGCGTCCGCGCGAGAGGTCGTCCGCCAGCGTGGTGGTGTGCCCCTCGGCCGCCAGCCGGGAGGCAAGGTGGTAGCCGATGAAGCCCGCCCCGCCGACGATCAGCACTCTAGCCATAGCCGATGCCCGCGTACCGGACACCAGCCGAGCGGACGGCGTCCTCGTCGAGGACGCGCCAGGCGTCGTACAGCACCGCCGGGCGCCTGAGCGTCGCCAGGAGCCTCGTCAGGTCGAGCGTGGCGTACTCGGGGTGATTGCTCGTCAGGAGCACGGCGTCGGCGCCCGCGAACCCCGCCTCGGGGGTCACGGGCTCGGCCCCGAGCCCGCGGAGGGTGTTCGCGGCCACCAGAAAGTCGTGGCCCCGGAGCGAGAGGCCGGCCGCGCGAAGGAGGGGGAGCATGGACGCGATGGGCGCGCCGCGCATGTCGTCGGTCGGGGGCCAGCCCTTGTAGGCCCAGCCCAGCACGCAGAGGCGGGCGCCCTCGGTGGAGCCGCGGGTCTCGCGGATCAGGGCGATCAATCGCTCGGCGACCTCGAGTGGCAGGCGCTCGTTGAGCGCCCGGGCCTGCCCCACGAGCCAGGGCGTATAGCCTGCCCCGCGCGCCGCGCTGATGAGGATATAGGGATCCTTCGACAGGCAGCCGCCGCCCACAAAGCCGGGTCTCGCGAGATCGGGGCGGGGGTACTCCACGTTGGCGGCGTGGATCACCTCCAGGGGGTCCAGGCCCCAGCGCTGCGCGAGGAGCGCCACCTCGTTGCCGAAGGAGTAGATGAGGTCCGTGTGGGAGTTGTTGACGAGCTTCACCAGCTCCGCCGTCTCGAGCGTGGCGACAGGCACCACGCGCCTCGCGAGCCGCGAGAAGAGGGCGGAGGCCGCCTCCCGGCTCTCGGCATCCACGCCGCCCACCACCTGGGGCAGCTCCTCGAGCTCGCGGAGCGCCTGCCCCTGGATCGTGCGCTCGGGGGCGAAGGCCAGGCGGGCCCGGCCCCAGCACGCGACGAGCTCGGGCAGCACCACGGACCGCGTCGCCCCCACGGGGACCGTGGAGCGGACGATCACGAGCGTGTCGGGCCCCGACCGCTCGGCCACGTGGCGTGCGGCCAGGCGGAGGTTGTCGAGCTGGGGCGCGTGAGTGTCGGGAGCCACGGGCGTCGAGACGCAGATGACGGCCGCGTCGAGGCCGCCGGCCGGGAGCGCAGGGGCCACATGGATACGCTCACCGAGGAATGCCCGCAGCCCACCCTCCACCCCCGGCTCGAAGAGGTGCGCGCGTCCCTGGCCGAGGGCCTCGAGCACCGCTGGTGAGGTATCCACGCCGTGCACCGTCAGCCCCTTCCTCGCCAGCGCGACGGCCAGCGTGAGGCCCACGTAGCCCAGCCCGATGACACCGACCGCGTGCCTTGCCTCCGGCTGCGGCTCGCCGCCTCGCTCCGCTCGGGGGATCTCCATCTCCGCTCGCCTCGCCTCCGGCTGCGGCTCGCCAATCAATCGAGCAGGCCCTCGGCGACGTCGCGCTTGGCCTTCTCGAGGTCGTGGTGCTGGCCCACGTCGAGCCAGTACTCGCGGATCAGGTAGGCGGACACGGGCAGGCCACGGGCGAGCAGCAAACGGATCAGGTCGGTGGCGTCGAAGTACTGCCGCGGGGGGATGAGGGCGATGGCGGATGGGTCCAGGAGGTAGATCCCGGCATTGACCGGGAACTCCTTCCGCGGCTTCTCCTGCACCCGCATGACTCGCGTGCCCTGAAGCGTGAACTCGCCGTACGGGATGTCCACCTGGTGGAGCGACACGCCCACGGTCATGCTCGCCCCCTCGGCGCGGTGGAAGTCCCACATGGCCCGGAAGTCGCACTTGGTGAGGATATCGCCGTTGACGACGAAGGCGGGCTGCGGGAGGGGCGGCTCCACCAGCCTGAGGGCACCGATGGTCCCGAGGCGCTCGGGCTCCTCGACGTAGCCGAGTCGCACACCGAGGCGCCGGCCATCGCCGAGCTGGGCGCGGATCATCTCGGACTTGTGGTGGACGGCGATGAGCACCTCACGGACGCCGGAGCGCTCCAGCCGCTCGATGAGGATCTCGACGAGGGGGCGCCCGCCCACGCGCAGGAGCGGCTTGGGCGTCTCCTCGGTGAGCGGCCGGAGCCGTGTCCCGAGCCCCCCCGCCATGATGACCGCCGAGGCAGGCAGCGGGCGGGGCGCGGGCGCGGCGTCCAGGAAGACCACGTCCACGAGGCGGCCGCCGCCGTCCATGATGGGCAGGTGCCTGATGGTCCGGGCGCGCATGAGCGCCAGCGCCTCCTCGTGCCCCATGCCCGGACGGCCCACGATGGGCGAGGCGTTCATGCTGTCGCTCACCGGGCTGTCCAGCGCCGCGCCGCGCAGCAGCGCCTTGCGAATGTCGCCGTCGGTCACGATGCCGAGCAGGCGGCCGTCAGGATCCGTCACCAGGGCCACCTGGCAGCTGTTCTTGGTGATGGCCTCGATGGTCTGGCGGATCGTCGTGGTCGGGGCCACGCAGAGG
>JACOVB010000077.1 GCA_016177555.1 Candidatus Rokuibacteriota bacterium | reverse complement strand
TCGTGCCGAGGTTGCTGGTTCTGGACTTGCCCCGGTTTGGTGGACGGTGAACTGCTGAGGTGCGCACCGGTGGGGTGGACACCGCTGGCTCATGCTCTACCACGGCTGGCGAGAGCAGTGATAGAGCCGTTTTGGGGGGATAGGGAGATAGCACCCCCCTGGGCGATCGTGGCTTGTAGGGGCAATACGGCGGCCGAGTGGTCGGGGGACGTCGTCATGAGGGCCCCGGCCGCGTGAATCCGCTCGTAGCGCAGGGGTGACTCGTAGCCGAGGGCAGAATGGCGCCGATGCGGATTGTACCAGCCTTCGATGAAGTCGAAGAGCGCCCGGCGGGCCTCGGCCGGGGTCCGGAAGCGCTCCCGGTCGAGCAGCTCGCATTCCAGGGTCGCGAAGAAGCTCTCGCACAGGGCGTTGTCGTAGGCGTCCCCGACCGAGCCCATCGAGGGCCGGACCCCGAACGCCAGGCACCGCTGCCCGTAGGCGATAGAGGTGTACTGACAGCCGTGATCCGAATGATGGATGACCCCTTGCGGTCGGCGCTGCCCGAGAGCCATGTCCAGCGCGGCCAGGACCAGCTCGGTCCGCAGATGGGTCGCCATCGCCCAGCCGACCACCCGCCGGCTCCAGGCATCGAGCACGACCGCGAGGTAGAGGAACCCGGCCCCGGTGGGCACGTAGGTGATGTCGGCGACCCAGAGCCGGTCGGGGCCGTCGACCGTGAAGTCCCGCTGCACCAGGTCGGGGGCCGGCCGGGCCTCCGGATCGCGCGTCGTGGTGATGACCCACTTGCGCCGGCTCACCCCCTGCACCCGGGCGGCCCGCATGAGGCGGGCCACCCGCTTGCGGCCGACGCGGACCCCCTGGGCGGCCAGCTCAGCATGCACCCGGGGCGCGCCATAGGTCCCCCGGGACTCCAGGTGGATGGTGTGGATCCGCATCGTCAGCTCGGCATCGTGCTGCGCCCGCGCCGACGGGGCGCGGTGCTGCCACGCATAGTACCCGCTGGTGGAGACCCCCAGCACCCGGCACATGGTGGCGACCTCGTGGGCGGCCCGGTGACCTTTCACGAACTCGAATCCCTCGACGGGATCGACGTGGTCTCCCTGGCGAACCAGGCCGCGGCTTTTCTCAAGATCTCCCGCTCTTCGCGCAGCACCCGCACCTCCCGGCGCAGGCGCCGCACCTCCTCCTTCTCGTCCGTGGTCAGGCCATCCGGGCGGTGCCCCTCGTCCCGGGCGGCCTGCACCACCCAGTTGCGGATGGCGTTGGCCGAGGGCTCGAACTTGCGGGCCAGCTCCTGGGGGGCCTGCCCGCCGCGCACCAGCTCGACGAGCCGGCGCCGGAACTCAGCGGAATACGGTCGACGGGTCCTGGGCATGGTGACCTCCTTCCTCCCTCAGAGGATAGGTGTCCACCAAACCGGGTCAAGTCCACCCGGGGCGCTTTGCCCGCCGCGCCCAGCAGGTCGTTTGCCCTGTCTATGCCCGCTACGTGAGCGTGGACGAGCGCGCGGGACGCCTCGACCTCTACGATCGGCTCTCCAACCGGACGGGGTACGGGCGCATTGCACCCGACGGCCCGGTGGACCTCTACGGGCTCGACGGCAGGAGGGACTTGGGCTCCATACTGCGGCGCTCCGAGAGCACGAATGCCGGTCGCCCTACTCCAGCCGCACGGAGTCGGTGAGTCCAAGTTCTTGGAGAATCTGACGGAGTTCCGACTCCAGGGCTCCCGCGCTCTCGACCTTGACCTTCACCGAGAAGTCCAGCCCGGCCTTCAGCTCGGAACCTGTTCGCAGCTTGGGAAGAATCTTCGTCCCGAGACGGTTCCAGAGCTCGGGTGGAACGGTGCCCACAAGCCGCAGCGTCCTGGTCGGGGCATCGGGCGTAGGTTCAGGGTGGGGTTCCGACTCAGGCACGGGCGTCGTGGGGGTCGTGGACCCGACCTCGGGCGGTTTGGTTGGAGTGGGTGGGGCGGGCCCGCCCCTCTTCAGCGCCTCCACGGCGACCTTCCTCAGTAGGAACACGCCAGACTCAAAGGCCACCTCGTCCGGCGCCACGAGCTCCTGGAACCACAGTCGCTCGTAGGTCCGGTCGGTCTTCAGGCCCGACGCCAGACCAAAGTCGCCCCGCCCAACGAACTCGACGATCTTGTTCTTCAGGATCGCGTCGGGGTCGACCAGACGCGTGAGCGAGCCGTTCAGGAAGCTCTGTCGCAGGCTCGCCAGCGGCCACGCCCCGGAATCCTTCAGCGCCGGAGGCCAGTTCCGCTCGATGTAGCCGGCACCCACGGACTCGTTGAGGAGCGCTTCCGGTTTGAGGGCGGCGATGACCCGGCCACACAGCGTCTCGCCGCTGGAAGAGTGGCCCGCGCCGAGGTCGATCACCTTGAGGCCATCCGCCTCCTGGCCGTCGGCCACGACTGCGAAGCGGTAGTCGCCCCACACCTCATCCTTGGCGGCCTCCTCGGAGTCCTTGACCTTGGACTGGAGCTCCGCCCGATCGCTCTTGTCGAACTCCCCACCGAGCGTGCCGTCGGCGACCTCCCTTGCCACCCGCTTCCATGCGAGCGACACCTCGATCTTTTCACGCAAGTCCCGTCCAGGCTTCTTGAGACACCAGACGAGCGCCCCAGGGTAGAGACGCGGCGACTTGCCGCGCTGGCGTGTCCAATCGGCGATCTGTGCGCGCAGGGAACCGGCG
>JACOVB010000496.1 GCA_016177555.1 Candidatus Rokuibacteriota bacterium | reverse complement strand
CCTCGTCCGCTTCGCCGCGATCATGAACATGGTCAACCGCGCCAACGGCCGGACGGGCATGGGCGCGGTGATGGGGTCGAAGCGGCTCAAGGCGGTCGTGGTGCGCGGGAGCCAGTCTCCGAAGCCCGCGAGGCCCGAGGAATTTCGCGGGCTGGTCAAGCGGCTCAAGGATCTCCAGGAGGCCAACCCCGGCATCGTCTGGTTCGGCCAGTACGGCACCCCGGGCGTCCTTGCCATCCAGGACAAGATGGGCGGGCAACCGACGCGCAACTATACCGAGGGCACCTTCGAGCAGGCCAAGGAGATCGACGGCACGACGCTCGCCAAGACGATCCTGAAGGAGCGGGACACCTGCTACGCGTGCGTGGTCAAGTGCAAGCGCGTGGTCGAGGTGAACGACCCCGATCTCAAGATCGATCCCGTCTACGGCGGGCCCGAGTACGAGACGCTGACCTTCTTCGGCACGATGTGCGGCGTGGGCGACCTCAAGCTCCTGTCCAAGGCCTCCGCCGACGCCAACATGTACGGGATGGACACCATCTCGGCCGGCGCCACCATCGCGTGGGCGATGGAGGCGAAGGCCACGGGGCTCCTGGACGACGGCGGGCTCGGCCTCGTCTTCGGCGACGGCCAGTCGGTACTCCGCGCCATCGAGACCATCGCGCTCCGGCGCGGCGCCGGGGACCTCCTCGCCGAGGGGAGCCTGCGCGCGGCGAAGACGCTCGGACCCGCGGCCGTCGATCTCACCGTCACCGTCAAGGGCCAGGAGCTGCCCGCCCACATGCCCCAGCACAAGCGGTCGCTGGGATTGATCTATGCGGTGAACCCCTTCGGCGCCGACCACGAATCGTCCGAGCACGACACGGCGCTCAGGGCAAAACCCGGCACCCTGCACCGCCGGCGCCTCGCCGAGCTCGGCATCACCGACGACCTCGCCCTCACCGATCTCTCCGACGCGAAGGTCCGCTTCGCGTACCACACCCAGTGCTTCTACTCGGCCCTCGACTCCTTCGGCCTCTGCCAGTTCGTCTGGGGCCCCACCTGGCAGCTCTACGGCCCCTCGGAAACCGTGGAGCTCGTGCGGTACGGCACCGGGTGGGACGCGACGATCGAGGAGCTGATCCAGGTCGGCGAGCGGCGCATCCATCTCATGCGGTCCTTCAACGCGCGCGAGGGGATCGGCAAGGCTGCCGACGTGCTCCCGAAGAAGCTCTTCCAGCCGCTGGGCGGCACGGGGCCGACCGCCGGTGTGGCGCTGACCATCGAGGAGTTCGAGCGGGCGCGTGAGGCGTATTACCAGCTCTCGGGCTGCGACCCCGCGACAGGCTATCCGACGCGCCCGAAGCTGAGCGACCTCGGCCTCGACTGGCTCGCCGAGAAGGTCCCGGCGTCGCGCTGAGGACGAACAGAACCCACACCGACGGAGGGGCAGTCATGGCCATCGCATTGCCGCAGTCCGTGAAGAAGATCCTGCAGGACAAGGCCTACGGGCACGTCGTCACGTTCAACGCGGAGGGGAAACCCCAGCTGACGATGGTCTGGGTGGACGGCGAAGGCGACGAGGTGCTCTTCAACACCGCCGACGGGCGGCTCAAGCCGAAGAACCTGCGCCGCGACCCCCGCGTCATCATCTCCGTGCAGGACCACAACGACCCCCAGTCCTACATGGTCTTCCACGGAAGGGCGAGCGTGACCGAGAGCGGGGCGGACGAGCATATCGACACGCTGGCGAGGCGCTTCCTGGGCGTCGACAAGTATCCGTTCCGCCAGCCCGGAGAGAGGCGATTGCTCGTGCGGGTCTAGGTCGATCGGATCGGCGGCTACGGTCCCAAGATGCAACCCTGGGCGTGAGCATCGGAAGAAGCCCTCTTCATTCCCGGCGGCCCGCCTGCGCGAATTGACCGGGGACTCCGTGCTCACCTCGACTCGCCTCCCGGCCCTGCCGCTGGCGGTCCGGGCCGCCACAGGTCGAGGGCGGTGTGGACGGCGAGCGCCCCCAGCACCAGCGCCCCGCCCGCGAGGGACCGCGGCGCCGGTGATTCCCCGACCACGAGCCACACCCAGATGGGCGCGAGGATGGTCTCCAGCACGGCGATCAGCGAGGCCTCGGCCACCGGGATGAGCCGGGCGCCGGCGGTGAACAGGATCAGACCCAGGCCGAGCTGGCCCGCTCCGAAGAGGGCGAGGAGGGCCAGGTCGCGCGCCCCGGCGTTCCCCGGCGCGGCCTGGGGAAAAGCGAAACTGGCGGCGAAAGCCGCGGCGAGGCACGCCGCGGGAAGCATGCGCACTCCGTGGTGACGGCGGACGATGACCGTGGCGCCGGCGAAGGCGAACGCGGTCACGAAGGCCAGGAGGTCGCCGGCCAGGGAGCGCTGGCCCACGGATCCCGAGACCATCAGCGCCGAGCCCATCAGCGCGGCCGTCATCGCCGCCCAGGTGCGTGAGGCCACGCGCTCGTCCATCCAGAGCCAGCCGATCAGGCCCGCCATGAACGGCGCCGTGCTCTGGATGATCATCACGTTGGCCACCGAGGTGCGGCCGAGCGCCATGATGAAGCACGTGGAGGCGGTGGCGAAGCAGAGCGCCACGGCCACGCCAGCGAGCCCCACCCGGCGGAACACCGGCCCGACAGACGCGCGCTCGCGCAGCGTGACCACCGCGAGGAGGAAGAGCGCGCAGAAGAGCGAGCGCCAGAAGACGGTGGTCCAGCCGTCGGTGCTGGCCAGGCGGGCGATGAGGCCGCCGCTCGACCAGCACATCGCGGCCGCCGCGACCAGGAGGGTTCCGCGACGGTGCGGGGTCGTGTTCACTCGCCTACAGTAGCGCGCCCGGCGCGGTCGAGCGGATTTCTTCGATCCAGGAGCACCGAGCCTCGCGCGGGCCCGGCAACGGCCTCCTGGGCGATGCGGCGTATAATCATCCGAGCCCGGCTGTTCGAGCCCGACGGAGGGGGGTGAGCACATGGCGAAAGGCACGAGCATGAAGAAGGAAAAGAAGAAACCGAAGAAGGAGAAGAAGTAAAGCCGGGTGAGCCGCTCGCTTCTCCTCAGCTGTGAGGCGGTCAGCAAGGCCTACGGGACCCGATCGCTCTTCGACGAGCTGTCGTTCGGGCT
>JACOVB010000495.1 GCA_016177555.1 Candidatus Rokuibacteriota bacterium | reverse complement strand
GTGTTGAAGACCACGTTGTAGTGGTACTTGGTGTTCGCGATCTGCGAGTTGGAGTTGCTGAGCCAGATGGCCTTGGTGGGCGTGGGCACGTGCGCGCCGGTGGTGAACTGCTTGTTCCCCTCCCGGTGGATCACTTCGCCCGCCGCGTAGTAGTGAAGCGATTCGTAGCGAGTGTAGCCCTTGACGCTCACGGGACCGTCCGGGGCGAGCTGGGGGTTGAACGGATCCTCCGACACGTACAGCGGCAGCCCGGAGAAGAGCGACGTGCGATAGTTCCCGGCATAGGAGCCCACGTTGCCGCCGGGCTGGCCGATGTTCGCCGTCAGCGCCGCCACGAGGAAGATGGCGCGATCCTTCAGGTCGTTATTGAAGAACTGGTTGGGGCCCATGCCCACCGGGAACAGCGTGGTACCCCGGTTGGCGGCGATGGCCCGCGCCAGGGAGACGATGGCCTCGGCCGGCGCCCAGGTGATCTTGGCGACGGCCTCCGGCGTCATGGTCTCCGTCAGGTACTGGCGGGTGAGGTCGAAGGTCGGGCGGGCCTGGACCCGGCTGCCGTCGGCCAGCGTCACCTCGAAGGTCCCCTCGAGCGCCGGCTCGATCCCGGTCCCGGTGAACCGATCCCCGACCAGATCGCGGGTCACCGCCACCGGCGTGCCGCTCCGCCCGTCCCACATCACGAAGTCGGCGAAATCTCCGCGCATCGCCTCGGGCAGCTGCATGCCGTTCTGGAGCGGCGTCGGCTCGATCCGCTGGCCCGGCTTGACGATGCGGATCCAGTTGATCAGCTCCGCCTCCCTGTATCCGGGGAAGACGTCCCGCGCGAGCAGAGGCTGGAGGTTATCCATGCGAATCAGCCGGGGCAGGTCGGTGAAGCGCTTGACGAAGTCCACGTCGTAGCGCTTCTCGCTCACGATCACGGAGGCGAGTCCGAGCGCGAAGGCGGGGTCGGTGCCAGGGCGGATGACGATCACCTCGTCGCCCTTGTTGGCGGTGGCGCTGTACTCCACCGTGAGGACCACCACCTTCGTCCCCTTCATCCGCGCCTCGGTGAGCCAGTGGCTGTCCGGCATCTTCGTCGTGATCCAGTTCATCCCCCAGACCACGATGAGGTTGGCGTTCTCGGCGGCGAAGAGCTCCCAGTCCGAGGTCTGATCCCCGAGCACCATCGGGTGGCCCGGTGGCAGGTCCGTGTGCCACGAGTAGGAGTCCCAGGCGGAGCCGCCCACCGCCTTGTCGGGCCCCACGTCCCGCACGCGGCTGTCGAGCAGCGCCAGCATATTGCCCATGCGATAGGTGCCGATGATGCGGGTGACGCCGAGCTTGCCCATGCCGCCCCGGAACTTCAGGAGCCGGACGCCCGCGCCGCCCGCCGCATCCACCATCGCCGGGTCATACCCCTGGGCCAGGAGATACCGCCTCCCCTGCTCACCTCCGTAGCTCCGCGCGATGTTGTCCAGCGCCTTGGCGTGGAGGGCATGAGCCTCGGCGAACGGCACGCGCGCGAAGCTGTCCCACCCACGCTTCATCAGCTCGGCCGGCGCCCGCCCCGTCGCCGGGTCCCGCGGGAAACCGCGCTCCACCCACTCCTTGAAGCCCCTGCGCACGAAGGCGCCCTTCACGCGCCGGTCGCCGTAGAGCCGCCGGCCGAGGACGAGCCCCTTCTGGCAGCAGCGGGGGTCCCAGCGGGATGACGCCCGGTTGCCGGAGAGGTCCGTCGCCTTGCCGTAGCCATAGGTCGGCTCGATGCGCACCATCACGTTGTTCTTCACGAACCCTTTGAGGAGACAGTTGTGGGTGTCGTTGGGGGCGCAGAGGAAGGTGAAGGTGCGGTCGTGACGGAAAATGTCGCGGTAGATCCGCTCCCAGTCCCGGTGCGGGTACTGGGCCAGCGGGTTCTCGACCCTCACCGGGTCGAGGAAGCGATACTGCGCCAGCAGGTCCCCCGGGGTCGCCACGCTCCCGAGGCCGGCCAGGGCTGCCATCTCGAGAAACCGCCGTCGGTCCATCGCACCCTCCTCGTCCAGGGGTCTGTAGCTCTCCGGAGCCCTTGCAGGGTTCATGCCCTCGATCGCCAGGGGGCTGCACCATTTCTTTTCACGCAGTTGCGCTGGCTTCGCGGCGACCCCTCGCAGGGCTGCTGTGGCACCTCGATCCCACTGGGGCGGCGCCACCGGGTTCTCACCGACATCGTGGGGTGAGGCCGGAGGGCTGCGGTATGACGCCCGTCACATCGGCGGCGAGGGGTCGCTCATGATCATGCTGAAGACGCCCACCGCGGCGCCGAACGACCCCTGGTGCATGAGCGTCCGGGACTCCCGCTCGCGCGCCTCGGCCTCGCGGTCCAGCGCCGTCTCGCCGGCGGGCGGCGACCTCTCCGCCACCTCGTCGCCTGCCGCAGCGACCGCGGACTTCACTCCGGCGAGGTCCGTGGGCGCCGGCACGCACTCCACCAGCGCCTCCACGCTCGCGAGGCTGACGTGGGCGCTGAGCACGCCGCGGGTGCCGCGAACCACCGCCTCGATGCGGCTCACGCGGGACGCGCACGTCACGCCCTGGATGTGGAAGCGGATCCTCGCGCTGCCAGTGCGGTAGCCCGTCGCCTCGAGCGCCGCATGGAGCACCCGCGTGTCGGCGCGGCGGGGATCGTACTCGACGAAGACGGCGCCCGAGGACCGGGGCAGGCTGGCGTCGGCGACTCCGGGGACCGCGCCAAGAGCCGCCTCAAACGACCACGAGCCTTTCTTGCCCCAGTGCCGCGGACGCGAGCCCCAGCACGAGGAGCACCACTAGGGTCAGCCGTGTGCATCTCTCGCCCTGCGGCATGGAGACAGGGGCCTCCTCGTGGGGCCTGAGGCGCTGTCACAGGCGCTCCAGAAGCCATTCCGGCGTCAGACTGATGAAGTAGGCGTTGAGAATGGTCATGTAGTTCAGCACGAGCAGGAGCCCCACGCCCACCAGCACCGCCCCGGCGACGCGGTTGACCACGGGGAGGAATGGCCGGAACCGCCTGAAGAACACGCTGAACCGGTCCACGGCCAAGGCACTCAGCAGGAACGGCACCCCGAGCCCGGCCGCATACGCGGCCAGGAGGCGGATTCCGTCACCGACCGTCTCTGTGGTGCTCGCGAGGGTCAGGATGGCCCCGAGAACCGGGCCCACGCAGGGGGTCCAGCCTGCGCCAAAGGTGATCCCGACCGCGACCGACCCGAGGAGCCCCGCCGGCTTGGCCGACAGGGACATGTGGAACTGGCGCATCAGGAAGGGCAGCCGGAGGATCCCGATCAGGTACAGTCCGAAGAGGATGATGAGCGCCCCACCGACCTTCTGCACGATCCCACGGTATCCGATCAGCCACCCCCCGAGCAGGGTGACGGCAGCACCCATCGTGATGAAGACGAGGGAGAATCCCAGGATGAAGCCCAGGGCATTCAGCACCACCGCCTTCCGGACGACCCGGTCGGGGCGGCCCCGAAGGTCGCCGAAGGACGCCCCCGCGACGAACGCCAGGTACGACGGAACGAGCGGGAGCACACAGGGGGAAAGGAAAGACAGGAGCCCCGCACTGCCAGCGACCAGCATCGAGATGTTCATGGCTTGAGCAGCGCGGCGATCAGCCGGCGACCCGGCTCCGACGCCCAGTCGCGCCGCCCGATCGCCCGGCCGACGATGCGGAGGCTTCGATCCAGGACGTACACCGTCGGCGTAGCAGTGACCGCGTAGGCATCCGACCCCTCTCGGTCGACATCCAGCAGCACGGGCGCGGTGTAGCCCCGCGCCTTCACCGCCCGGCGGACCATCTCCGGACCCTCCCCCATGTTCACAAGCAGCAGGACGAAGCCGCGGCTCTTGAACTCTTCGTACAGCGCACGGACGCGCGCTCACGTGTCATGTTCACTCTCCCGAGAGGGGTGGCTTCGACACGGTTGCATCAGCAGCAGCCCAGCGGCCGCGAGCACGACGGCCGCGGCGACCTGACCCGACGTGACCGGGTCCGCGAGGACGATCACATCGCCCTTGACCCCGAGAGAACTGGAGAGGGCGGCTCACGATCACAGCGCCATCGACAGCAACGACCAGGTCGGTCAGCCGGACGGGAGGCGGGGTAGGCGGCATCAGTGACCGCGGCCGTGGCCTCCGCCCCCGGACGGGGGCGCCGGGCGCGGAACCGTGCCCGGCTGAGCTGGCGGCGGCCCACCTTCGTAGCGGATGATCTGGATGAGGCCGCCTGGCTGGCTCGAGCCGTTCATGGTGTGGTGAAGCTCGTGGCAGTGGAACATCCACGCGCCTGGGTTGTTCGCGACGAACGCGATGTCATAGGTCTCTCCAGGCGCCACGTTCACGGTGTTCATCGGCTGGGGGTTCTTCAGCGGTTCCCCGTCCTTGGCCAGGACCGCGAAGTCGTGCCCGTGCAGGTGCATGGGATGGATGAGGTTCGACACGTTGGCGATCCGCACCCGCACGACCTCACCCTTCTTGACCGTCCACTCCGGCGTGTCCGGATACGCCTTGCCGTTGATGGTGAAGTAGTTGTACGCCATCCCCGCCATCGCGTTGGCATGGCCGCCCGGCGTGGCGCCGTGTCCGCCTCCATCGGCGATGGCCCAGGCGGAGAGCATCATGAGCACCTCCCGGTCGAACCTCGGATGCCC
>JACOVB010000053.1 GCA_016177555.1 Candidatus Rokuibacteriota bacterium | reverse complement strand
GGCGTATCGAAGGTCCAGCCTGTGTTTAACATGATGAACTAATGGACATGTTTCGCCGGCAACTGGCCCTGCCCCCGGGCTGAGGGCGGGGGCTGCCGCGGGCCAGCCACCGCCACTTGACAGGCGTCGGGCGACTGTAGTAATACTTAATCGCCGTTTCGTGGGCCGGTAATCCACCAGAAAGCGCTCGCGGGGGAGGCGCCCCCGGGGGACGAGCCGATGAAGGCCCAGCTGACGCTCACCGTGAACGGCGAGGAGCGGGACGTCCTCGCCGCCGTGCACAAGACCCTGCTCGAGGTCCTCCGCGAGGACCTGGGGCTCACCGGCACCAAGCACGGCTGCGAGCTCGGCGAGTGCGGCGCCTGCACCGTCCTGGTTGACGGCGAGCCCGTGCTCTCCTGCCTCGCCCTGCCCGTCGAGTGCCAGGGACGGGAGATCACAACCGTCGAGGGCCTGGCCCAGGGGGAGAGGCTCCACCCGCTGCAGCAGGCCTTCGCCGAGCTGGGCGCCGCCCAGTGCGGCTACTGCACGCCGGGCATGCTGCTGAGCGCGAGGTCATTGCTCGACGGCAACCCGATCCCCACCCGGGACGAGGTCCGCGAGGCCCTGGCGGGCAATCTGTGCCGCTGCACGGGCTACACCAAGATCCTCGACGCCGTGGAGCTGGCCGCCCTCCGCATCCAGCGCGCGAGTCCCCTCGAGCGCAGCGAGCCGCAGGCACGGGCGGGCGACAGCCCGGGTGCCCGTGCCGTGGTGACAGGCCGAGCATGAGCACGAAGCGTTTCTCGGTCATCGGCAAGGGCCTGCCCAAGATCGACTCCTGGTCCAAGGTCACCGGCGCGACCCAGTACGCGGACGATTTCTTCCTCCCGCGCATGGCCTACGGCAAGCTCTTGCGGAGCCCGCATCCTCACGCGCTCATCACGCGCCTCGACACCTCCCGCGCGAAGGCGCTGCCGGGCGTCTTCGCCGTCATCACGGGCCACGACCTGCCGCGGGTGAAGTTCGGCATCATGCCGGTGTCGCAGGACGAGGAGGCCCTCTGCGTCGAGAAGGTGCGGATGGTGGGCGACGCGGTGGCGGCCGTGGCGGCCGTGGACGAGGAGACGGCCGAGCGCGCCACCCTGCTCATCGACGTGGAATACGAGCTCCTGCCGCCGCTCATGTCCATCGAGGACTCGCTGGCCCATCCTGAAGCGCGCATCCACGAGTACGGCGACGGCCCGAATGTCCACAAGGCCGTGTCGCTCCAGTTCGGGGATGTGGAGGAAGCCTTCCGCCAGGCCGACCTCGTGCGCGAGGACGCCTTCTTCTTCGAGGGCAACACGCACCTGCCCATGGAGGAGCACGCGGCCGTCGCCCACTTCGGGCCGGACGGCAAGCTCACGCTCTGGTCCTCGACGCAGACGCCGCATTACGTGCACCGGCTCCTGGGGAAGATCCTCGACCTGCCCCAGGCCCATATCCGGATCATCGCGACGCCCGTGGGCGGCGGCTTCGGCGGCAAGCTCGATGCCTTCGCCCACGAGATCGCCGCCTGCCGCCTGTCCCAGCACGCGGGCCGCCCGGTGAAGATCGCGCTGACGCGCGAGGAGGTCTTCTACACCCACCGCGGCCGGCATCCCGTCCTCATGTGGATGAAGACCGGGTTCAAGAAGGACGGCGCCATCACGGGCATGCATTTCCGCTCGTGGCTCGACGGCGGGGCCTACGGCTCCTACGGCGTCGCGTCCACCTTCTACACCGGGGCGCTCCAGACGGTGACCTACAAGATCCCCGTCTACAAGTTCGAGGGCGTCCGCGTCTTCACGAACAAGCCGCCCTGCGGACCGAAGCGAGGCCACGGCACGCCGCAGCCGCGCTTCGCGGTGGAATGCCATCTCGACAAGGCGGCCGAGCAGCTCGGCCTCGATCCGGTGGAGATGCGGCGGCGCCACCTGACGGAGCGCTTCACCAAGACGGCCAATCACCTCACGGTGACGACGACGGGGCTCGCCGAGTGCATCGACCGGGTGGTGGAGGCCTCGGGCTGGCACGAGAAGCGCGGCAAGCTCCCCCGCGGCAAGGGCATCGGCATCGCCTGCTCGGCCTACATGACGGGCGCGGGGCTCGCCATCTACTGGAACGATATGCCGCACTCGGGGGTGGTGGTGCGCGCGGACCGGAGCGGCGGCGTGTCCGTGCTCTGCGGGGCCACCGACATCGGCCAGGGGTCGGACTCGATCCTCGCCTATGTCGTGGCCGAGGTGCTCGGGATCGAGCCCAAGGACATCCGCGTGCACCCGGCCGACACGGATCTCACGCCGGTGGACCTCGGCTCCTATTCCTCGCGCGTCACGCTCATGGCGGGCAATGCGGCGATCCAGGCGGCCGAGCGGCTGCGCGCCCGGATCTTCGAGGCCGTGGCCAAGAAGCTCGAGGTCACGCCAGGTGACCTCGAGGCGCGGGACCGCCGCGTCTTCGTCAAGGACGACGCGGAGCGCGGCGTCGCCTTCGCCGAGGCCGTGGTGCTCGCCGAGAGCATGCATGGGGTGCTGGCGATCCCGGGCTCCTATGCGCCGCCAAAGCGGGCGGGCAAGTACAAGGGAGGAGGCGTCGGCCCATCGCCCTGCTACTCCTTCTCGGCCTGCGTCGTGGAGGTGGACGTGGACGAGGAGACCGGACAAGTGCGGCCCACCGAGGTCTGGGTGGCCCACGACGTGGGGCGGGCCCTCAACCCGATCCTGGTGGAGGGCCAGGTCGAGGGCTCCATCTACATGGGACTGGGCGAGGTGCTGATGGAGGAGCAGGTCTTCAGGAAGGGCGTGCACAAGATCCCCTCGATGCTCGAGTACAAGAGCCCGACGGCGCTGGAGACGCCGGAGATCCACACGATCCTCGTGGAGACCGACGACCCGGAGGGGCCCTTCGGCGCCAAGGAAGCGGGCCAGGGTCCGCTGCTGCCCGTGATCCCGGCCGTGGCCAATGCCGTCTACGACGCGGTCGGCGTGCGGGTGGACGAGACGCCCATCAGCCCGGACAAGGTCGTCCGGGGGCTCGAGCTCAAGCGCCAGGGCAAGACCGCGCGCGTCGGCCCCGAGAAGCTCCCGCTCTTCACCTTCCCGGCGCCGCGGGCCATCGACTCGGCCTTCGGGCTGCCGGCCGATGCCATCGCCGAGAGGCCCTTCGCATCATGATGCGCCTGCCGCCATTCAGCTATGTCCCGGCCGTGTCGGTGCCGGACGGCGTCAAGCTCCTCGCCGAGCACGGGCCCGAGGCCATCCTGGTGGCCGGCGGGACCGACCTCTACCCGAACATGAAGCGGCGGCAGTTCGAGCCGGCAGTGCTCGTGGGGCTCCGCGGGGTGCGAGAGCTGGCGGGGTTGCGCGGGTCCGGGAAGGCCGGGCTCAGCATCGGCGCCGGCACCACGCTGACCGCGGTGTCGCGGCATGCCGAGATCGCCGCCTCGTACCCGGCGCTCGCGACAGCGGCGGGCGTCGTGTCCACACCCCAGCTCAGGAACATGGGCACCATCGGCGGCAATGTCTGCGTGGACAGCCGCTGCAACTACTACAACCAGTCCTACCAGTGGCGGAAGGCTGTCGGCTTCTGCATGAAGAAGGACGGTGACATCTGCCTCGTGGCGCCCTCGAGCCCCCGCTGCTGGGCGGTGTCCTCGTCGGACACGGCGCCGGTGCTCTGGAGCCTCGGCGCCACGGTCCGTCTCGTGGGGACGGGCGGCGAGCGCGTCATCCCGATC
>JACOVB010000423.1 GCA_016177555.1 Candidatus Rokuibacteriota bacterium | reverse complement strand
GGGACGCGGGTCGACTTCACCGGGAGCTCGGCGCTGGAGCGGCAGGAGATATTCGCTGCGACGGTCGACGACTACCTGAGGCGGTAGGAGGACCCGACGTGGACAGCGATCCCGGGAAGGAGCACACGTGACATGGGGACTTCCGTGAACCGGCTGACGTCCGCTTGGCGAATCGGTCGCTGGGTCGTCGTGGTGCTCGTGCTCGCGCTGGTCATCAAGGGAGTGGCCGATATCGTGCGTGGCGCGCCCGGCGGTCATAATGTCCCGTTCGAGTACTGGTACGGGCACTGGCGGCAGGCTCTCGTCCTTTCGGCGGTCTTCGTCGCCTTCCTGCTGGGGTTCGCCCGGCCTCGGCGCCGGGGCGAGTGGCGGAACGCCGGGCTCTCGGCCGCATTCTTGATCTCGCTCTTCACCGAGATGTTCGGAATCCCGTTGACCATCTACCTGCTCGCACCTCTGCTCGGCGTTCCGGCGTCTGCGTTCGGGATGAACGAGAGCCACCTGTGGGCCCTTGCTCTGGATCGCCTCGGTCTGCTCCCGCTGCAGGCCGGGGTCTACCTGGTCATGACGGTAAGTGTCGTCCTCATCGCGATCGGTCTCTCGCTGCTCGCCGTTGGCTGGGCCACCGTCTATCGGGGACGGGATCGGTTGGTGACGGACGGTATCTACCGCTACCTCCGGCACCCTCAGTACCTCGGCCTGATGCTGATCGTCTTCGGCTTCAACATCATGTGGCCGACTGTCCTCACCCTCCTGATGGCGCCGGTGCTCATCGTCATGTATCTCCGCCTGGCGCGCCGCGAAGACGAGGAGCTGGCGACGTTCTTTGGCGAGACGTTCTTGGACTACGCCGCCCGGACGCGGGCGTTCCTTCCATGGGGGCGAGGCCGAGCGGTGCCGCCCCGCGGCACGCCGGAACGCCGTCCCCGGGATGCCGCAACGCGCGCAGGCGGGGAGCAAGAATGACACTGCTGCCCCGCTGGCGCTTGGATTTGCTCTCCGGGTTGATCTTCTGGCTGGCGACGATCCCGTGGGTGGCGCCGACGATGCTGCACACTGGCGACGTGCCGTGGCCACTGGCCGGGGCTGTACTGCTCGCTCTCTCCGGCTACCTGGCCCTCTACCCGGCAGCCTTCTGCTGGCTCCTCGGCGGGACCCCGCTGCGCTCGAGCGCTGCGTACGTGGCCGTCGCGGCGAGCGGCACGATTCTGTTCACGCCAGGCTTCTGGGTTGCGGTGATCGTCGGCATCGTGCCCCGCATTCGCCCGCCGGTCAGGCAGAGCAAGCAGTCTCGCTCGAACGCGGCCCTCGATGTGCTCCGTCAACCGTACGCGCACGGAGAGATCAAGAGCGAGGAGTTCGAGGCGAGGACAGGCGACCCCCGGGGCGGTTAGCCGGTGCTCTCATCCGTGCCTGCCTCCGGCGAACAGAGGGCGACGCTTCGCCGCCTCCGGGCGCTCTCGATCGTCACGATGACCGCCTTCCTCGTCGTCATCGGCCAGCTCTGGTATCTCCAGGTTCTCGAGGGATCGCGCCTCGGCGAGCTGGCCGACCGGAACCGGATTCGTGTGCGGCCTCTGCCCGCACCGCGAGGCATCGTCTCCGACCGGAACGGCGTCCCGCTCGTGGACGCGCGCCCCGCCTTCACCGTCTCCGTCGTCCCCCGCGAGCTCGAGGATCGCCAGACCGTGCTCGGTACGCTTTCGGTCCTGCTCAAGATCCCTTACGCGGAGCTCGACCGAGCGCTCGATGCGGCGCCCCCCGCCTCGCCCTGGCCCGTGCGCGTCCGTCGCGGGTTGACCTTCGAGGAGGTCATCCCGCTCGAAGAGCGGCGAGCGGGGCTGCCCGGCGTGACGGTCGCGCTCGAGCCCCGACGCGCCTACCCGTCGGGCCGCTTAGCCGCGCACCTCCTCGGGTACGTGCGCGAGGCGAGCCAGGAGCAGCTTCGCGACGGGCGCTACCGGCCGGGCGACCTCGCGGGGCAGAGCGGGATCGAGCGAATGCTCGACGAGCTCCTGCGCGGGCGCGACGGCGGTGAGCAGGTGGAGGTGGACGTGTCCGGGCGCCCGCTTCGGATCCTCGAGGGGCGCGCGCCGCAACCGGGCGCGGATGTCACCACGACGTTCGACCGGCGACTCCAGGAGGTGGCGGAGCGCGCATTGGGCGACGCCGCTGGCGCGGTGGTGGTCATGGACCCACGGAACGGCGACCTCCTGGCACTGGTCTCCACACCGGCCTTCGACCCGGCTCTGTTCACCGGCGCGATCGAGCGTGACGAGTGGCTGCGGCTGTTGCGCGATCCTCAACATCCCCTCCTGAACCGCGCGTTTCAGGCCTATCCGCCAGGCTCGGTCTTCAAGCTCGTAGTCGCCGCTGCCGCCCTCCAGGAGAGCCTGATCACCCCTTCCGACAGGCTCCCGTGTCCGGCCAACCTCCAGATCGGGAACCGGACGCTCCGAAACTGGACACGTGAAGACCAGGGTCCGATCGACATCGAGCGAGCGATCGCGATATCGTGCAACACGTTCTTCTACCGCCTGGGACTGAAGGTGGGCATCGACCAGATCGCCCGCTACGCCCGTGCCTTCGGGTTCGGTCAGGCGACAGGCATCATGCTCGGCGATGAGAAGGTCGGCGTGCTGCCCGTGGCCACGCGCGCGTCTCTCACCCGCGCGTGGTCGCCGGGAGATACCGCGAACGTGGCGATCGGTCAGGGGCGCGTACTCGTGACACCGCTCCAGGTCGCGCGGTTCATGGCGGCGATCGCGAACGGGGGGGTCCTCTGGCGGCCTCGCCTCGTCCAGCGTGTCGACAGCGGCGGCGAGATGGTTCTTTCGGTCGCTCCGGAGGTGACTGGACACGTGGCGCTCGCTCCCGCCGTCCTCGCCGTCCTCCGTCGAGGTCTCTGGGCCGCGGTCAACGACGGTGGGACGGCCTCTGGGGCGCGGAGCCCCGGCCTTCTCGTCGCAGGAAAAACCGGGACCGCACAGATCGTCCGGGACAGCGATTCCGCCAAGGGGCAGGATCACGCCTGGTTCGCCGGCTATGCCCCGGCGGATGATCCTCGGATGGTGGTCGTCGTCCTCGTCGAGCGCGGCGGAACGGGGGGGAGGGTCGCTGCGCCGATCGCCGGCCGCATCTTTCGCGAAATCTTTCACTCCGTGACTCGCGCCCCCGAGCGCCCTGCGTGATGACGGCACCTCATGCGGCACCTAGTCTCGTGGACTGAGCGGCTCACCGCTGGATGCACGCCTCCCCTCCAGCAACCGCCGCCACTCCCCCCGGTGTGGAACGAACATGGGAACGCGCCCCCGGTAGTCCAGGTAGCCCTCGCCGAACTGCCCGATCATCCGCGCCTCCTCCTTGCGCGCGAGCCGGACGTAGGTCCAGACAATGACGGGGAAGAGCGCCACGGTCAGGATCGTCGGCCAGTGGATGAGCTGGCCGAAGAGCGCCAGGAAGATCGCCGCGTACTGAGGGTGCCGGACCACGCCATAGAGGCCGGCGGTGGCCAGGCATCCGGCGCGGCTCGCCCGGTAGACCTCGCGCCACCCCTGGATCAGCAGGGAGATCCCCAAGAAGACGAAGGCGTACCCGACCATCATCTCGATCATGGCCCCGAGATCGCCCCACCCGAAGAGCGTGGCCCAGAGGTGACCGCTCTCGTGGAGCCAGGGGATGTCCCAGCCCAGGAACCCGCTCAGGACGTACACGGTGAGAGGGAACCCGTACATCTCGGCATAGAGGGTGATGATGAAGGCCTGCACCAGCCCCGCCCGGCTCCACTCCCGCCACCCCTTGGGGGCCACGTAGCGGTAGAGCAGCCACGAGGCGATCACCACCATGATCACCGTCAGCTCCCAGAACCCGATGTTCGTGGCGCGTTCCATGCGGGCCCCTCACGCGGACTGCCGGGACCACGCCTCAAGCCAGGGCGGTGAGGCGCCGATGCGGCAGAGGGTTCGCACCACCCGCTCCGGAGTCCCCCAGTCGCTCCACAGGGTGCCAGAGACGGGCAAGACCGCCAGGACATCGGCGGCCCGCTCCAAGACGTCTCGAGAGAAGTTCGACGCGCGCATCAGGGCATAGGCCTGCTGGACGGCCCAGGCTTCGTGCTCACCGCCGACAAAGGCTTCGATCCTCGCCAGGCGGGCGTGCACGTCCGGAACATACTGGCGGCCCATGGCTTTGAGGGTCCCCACGCGCGCGACGACCACGAGGCTGTTCCACAGGAAGCCCGAGCCAAAGAAGGCGCTGGCCCGCTCCGCCGTCGGCTTTTCCCAGAAGCTCCGCACCCGGGAGCACCCGGGGGCCTCGGGCAGTGGCTCCCCCGGCTCGATCCAGCCGTATCCCTCCTCGGGGCCGTCCGGATACATGCCGAGAAGGATGACCAGCCCTGAGCACCGGCGCACGAGCTGGACGGCGTGGTCCACGTACGCCAGAAAGGCGCGTTCCTGCAGCAAGAAATGGTCTGAGGGGAAGACCGCCACGATCCCCTCGGGATCGCGCCAGCTCACCCAGTGGGCGGGCCAGAGGATGCCGAGCCCGGTTCCCTTGTTGGACGGTTGGAGGAGCGTGTGGGGAACCGAGCCAGGCAGATCGCGTCGCAGGTAGGGGGCGTGGGCCCGGTTGCCGACGACCACGGTGCGCTGGGACGGGATCAGTGGCGCGATCCGCAACAGCGTCTGGCGGAGGAGCGTCCCGGCCCCGTTCACCGCGCAGAACTGCTTCGGGCATCGCTCACCCGCGATGTGCTGGGTCAGCGGAAGCAGGCGGCTGCCTTCGCCACCCGCGAGGACGATCCCCCACACGTCTCCACCCGGCGATCCCATCGGCGTCCCTCCACGATCACGGCATGCGCGACGCCCGTCGCGGGCGTCGCGGAGACTCCGCCATCTCGATCTCCCGCTCCCTCAAGCGCTCGGCGACACAGGGCGGGAGCCCGACACACCGGATCCTGACGCCTCCCTTGTGCGGCCCACCGAGCTCCTGGACCAACACTTCAGCCCCGGAGGGCTCCACGTCACGGATCGCGGAGAAATCGACGATCACCTCCCCGGTCCGGAAGCGGTCCAGCTCGTTGAGGAGCTGCATCGCGCCTGACGCGTCGAGGACCCCGCTCAACCGGACGCGCACGTGCATCCGGGACATGTCCACGTTCATCTCGTACTGTTCCTTTCCGAAGAGTGCGCCACAGCCATCACATCATCGTGGGCAGCAGGAACGATGCCAGGAGCGCGGCGCAGGAGTGGACCGACCGGGAACTCCGCTCGCCCGAGGGGTTGGAGAACAGGCTTCACTTTCTGCGGGCCGCCCAGACACCCCGAGTGTCGACATCCTGGCGGAAGGGGCAGGGAGCCGGCCGCGCGCGCAGACAATTTGTCAGGAAGCGAACCGGGATCGCAAGAGCCCGACGGCGGCTGATACCACCGCGAACCAGGCGAAGAGGTCGCCGATCCGGGTATAGACAGTCCCGTCAGCCTGAGCGCCGATCTTCCCGACAAGCACTCCCTCGGTGAAGGTTGCCGACTGCTGCCGCACGCGGCCGCGCCGGTCCACGATCGCCGAGACCCCCGTATTGGCCGAGCGGACGAGAAAGGCCCCATGCTCCACGGCGCGGAAGACCGCCATTGCGAGATGCTGCGCGGGTGCCGCGCTGCGGCCGTACCAGGCGTCGTTGGTGATGTTCACGAGAAATCCCGCGCCGTTCCGAAAAAGGCGGCGAACCTCGGCGGGGAAATAGACTTCGTAGCTGATGACCACCCCGAAGCGACTCCGCGGAAGCCGGAACACCGTGGGCTCCGTTCCTGAGCTGAAGTCGCCGATCGCGCCCCGGGCGAGCTTCTCGGCGAAGCCCAGGAGGGGACGGAGCGGGATGTATTCACCGAATGGCACGAGGTGCATCTTGTCGTAGCGCTGGAGAAGGGCGCCGCCCTGAGAGATGAGGAAGGCGCTGTTGTAGAAGCCCCCGCGATCCAGATCGGGGCTGCCCACGAGGAGGAACCGCTTCGTTTCCCGGGCGAGCCGCGCGACCCCGGCCTCGCCCTCGGGTTCCAGCCGAAGCAGAAAGGGAATCGCGGCCTCGGGCCAGACGATCAGGTCCGCCCCCTTCCGGGCGGCCTCCCGGGTCAGGCGCTCGTAGGTCTCAAGCGTCGCGCCCCGCAAGGCCGGGTCCCACTTGACGCCCTGGTCCACGTTCCCTTGGAGAACGGCCACGCTCAGCCCATCGGACGGCTCCGGGAGCGAGAGGGCCTGCACTCCATAGCCCACACTCAGGAGGAGCGCGAGAGAGGCGGCCAGGACCGATGCGACGGCGGCCCTGCCCCGGTGCCCGAGCGCGAAGGCGATGGCGGCATTCACCACAACAACGAGGAAAGACACCCCGTACACACCGGTGATCGACACGATCTGGATCAGCGGGAGGGTCCGGTACTGCGTATAGGCGAGGAAGGCCCACGGGAAGCCCGTCAGCAGATATGTCCGCGCGAATTCCAGGGTGACCCAGAGGCTTCCCGCCAGCAGAACACTGCTCACTCCCGGGGCGGGCCTCAACCGGATCCAGCACGCCGAAAACACCCCCACGTAGACGGCCAAGTACAGGGAGAGGAGGAGCAGCAGGAAGAGGCTCAGTGCCCAGGAGAGGCCGCCGTACACCGCCATGGCGTGCGTGACCCAAGAGAGGTTCAGGGGATAAAAGACCATCCCGGCCAGCGTCCCGATCCAGAAGGCCGCGCGGCGCGGGGCCCGCTCCAGGGCCACGAGGAGCGGCACCAGCGCCACGAACGCTAGCGGCCACAGGGCGGCGGGGGGAAAGCTCAGAAACAGGCCGAGCCCGGTGAGGACCGCGAGGAGAGCCGGCATCGGGCTCAGCGAGACAGAGGCTGATCGAGGTCGTGGACACCGATTGCCGGACCGTCTCGTAGCCTGCTGCCCGGAGGAAGCCTCAGCCAGTGATGGATCTGCGTCACGGTGTCACGCTGATCCCATTGGGGCCGCGTCCCACCGGGATCGTGGCGACGACCTTCAGGTCCTTCACCTCGATGACCGAGACGGAGTTCGCGTAGGTGTTCGTGACGTAGGCATAGCGGCCGTCGCCGCTGACCGTGACGCCGTGAGCCCCCGGCCCGGTCTCGACAGTCTTGACGACGCCGAACGTCGCCAGGTCGATCACGCTCACGGTTGTGCCCGGACTCTTCTTCGTGCCCTGGTTCGCGACGAAGAGAAGGCGGCTGTCGGGCGTGGGGTGAACCTGGATCGGCACCGTTCCAACCCGCACCTTCCTGATCACCTGACGGGTGGCCGGATCGATGACCGCGACCTGGTCTTCCTGGGACAAGGAGGCGAAGGCCAGGCGGCCGTCGGGGGTGAATCCCACCTGCGCGGGCCCCTTCCCCGCCGCGATCCTGGCGACCTCGCGGCGAGCTTCGGTGTCGATCACCGAGACTGTCCCACCCTTGAGGTTGGCGACATAGGCCTCCTTGCCGTCGGGGCTGATCCGGATCCCGTGGGGGTAAGCTCCCACCGGGATCGTGGCCACGAGCCGCCGCGCCAGCGTGTCCACCACGCTGACCGTGCTCTCACCGCCGTTGGTCACGTACGCGAAGCGGCCGTCCGGCTCCAGCACGACATGGGCAGGATGCAACCCCACCTTGACCCTGGCCACGACCTTGTCCGTGGCCGTGTCGATGGCCCAGACCTCTCCCGGGGTCCCCATCGCCGCGTGGTCCCGCCTCGGCATTCCCTTGTGCTCCTGCTCCCATTCCTTCCGCTCCTCGCCGTTGTTGGTGACCCAGGCGAGCTTGCCGTCAGGGGAGACCTGGATGTTGTGAGGGTCGCGGCCCACCGGAACGATCGCGAACCGGGTGAACATCCGGGCTTCGATCACTGACACGGTATTGGCCCCCTCGTCGGCCACGTACACCTTGTCCGAGGCCGCGCCGGCCGGGCCGGCCCAGCCCACCGCCAGGGTCAAGGCGGTTCCCGCGATCCAGTGCCACCATCTCATCGTCGTTCCTCTCTTTCTCGCCTCAACGGTCGCGCCAAGCGCCCGGTTCCGGCGGGTGTCACACCTCCCTTGCCGGGTTCACGGATGACCACGTTCCGCCCGGGAAGAGGTCGCGATCGGAGCCAAGGCCGCGTAGAGCGGCGGCGCGATCTCCGAGACGAGGCTCAGGGCGTCCTCGAGCGCGCCGCCGCTCTCTGCCGGGATCCCGAGGCGCACCAGCATCGCATCGGCCTGCCGCCGGAACAGGATCTCGCGCATCAGCGCCAGCCGATAGCGATAGTCGTCGCCGTAGACACGCCGGCCGAGCTGACGCCAGTACACCACCGCCAGCGGCCCGCCCTGCTTGTAGCCGACCACGGCCGGCAACCGAACCGGTGTTGCGCCGTTCAAGACTACTGGAATGGCGACGCGGTCGATCCGGCTGGTGTTCGCCTCCGGGAAGATGCGGTCGATGGAGCCCCGCCGCTTCGGATCGTCCTCGCGCGCGAAGAGCGCGACCGAGACCCAGACGACCTGGCCCGCGCGCCGGTAGGTCCGCCGAAGAGCCGCCTTCTCGTTCGGATCGGCGGGAAGCGCCCACTCCGGAGCCCCTGCCGTCGACGTCCACCCGGCGACCTCCGTGGGCAGCGCATCGAGCCCTGCGCCCCACTGCCCTTCGCGCACCTCGGGAGCCAGACCGATCGTCGCAGCCGTGGCGCCGATCAGTCCGAGGAGGATTGCGAGGCGTCCACGGAGGCTCACCGAGGCAGGCCCCTCGCCGCGACGCGAAGCATCATAGCGTCCAGCGCGACCAGCAATACCACCGTCATGAGAAACACGGTGGTGCCGTTGAACTTGTGAATCACGTTGTCCAGGGCCACGGGACCGAAGTAGTAGACGCTCACCGCGGTGAGGGTGATGCGGACGATATTGGAAAGAAACCCCAAGGGAGCGGCCGCAACGATGAGGGCGGCCCGGAGCCACGTCGGACGCGGGCGCATCTGCCCATAGGCGGCGCCCAGGGCCGTCAGGGCCGCGATGGCCGGCACGCTGCTACACACCGAGGCGACCTCGAGGGTGACGCCGGGAAGATGCAGAAACACCCCCTCCTGAAACACGGGCACGCCGAGCCATGAGAGCGCTCGGGCGCTCGCCCCTGCGTCGACGAGCTGGAACTGATAGGTGAGCCTCTTCAGCATGAGATAGGGGAGGGGGATCATGAAGAGCAGGAACCCGATTCCAGCCCAGACATGCCGGGCGACGCGGGCGCCGGCCAGGAAGAGCACCGTCCCCAGCAGCATGACGGGCAGCGACACGCGAGCGAGGAACGGCTCGCCGCCCAGGGACCCGAGCGCGAGGGCGGCGAGCCCGAGCACCACGAGAGGGAGCCCGAGCGGAGAGGACCCCAGGGCCTCCCGCGCGATCCGCTCCCTGCGAGCCCAGATCAGGTACGCCGCGATGAAGGGAATCGCGAAGCCGTGGGAGAGGTTCGGAAACGCCGCCCACTCCGCCACCATGGCGGGCACGACCGGCGCGTAGATGCCGAGGATCGCCGCCACCCCGGCCCCGAGCGGAATCCACGGAGCCGAAGGACTCACCGGCATCGTCGAGCTCCTCACAGCGGCCCCCGGCAGCACGGGTGAAGTCAGCGGGACCTCCGCGCGATCGCATGGCCCGCGTCCGCCCAGGCGACCATTCCCCCGTCGAGGTTCCACACGTCCGTGTAGCCGAGCTGGACCAGCGTGCGCGCGGCGATGGCGCTCATGGCCCCGCTCCGGCAATAGACGACGAGCCGCGCTCTCTTGTCGGCCGGCAGCTTGCTCAGGTTCGCCTCCACCTGGTCGAAGGGGATGAAGAGGTCGGTGGGGCGGATCTCGCCGGCATAGGGGGTGTGGACATTGATCAGCGCGAAGCTCTTGTTCTCGAGGAGGCGCACGAGTCCGGCCGGGCCCACGTCGGTGTACCTCCCCCCTGCCCCGACGAGCACCGTCCGCGTTTGGGGGCTGGGCTCGCCGGCCGCCAGCGCCCTCCAGGGACCGGGCAGAATCAGGACCGCCAG
>JACOVB010000422.1 GCA_016177555.1 Candidatus Rokuibacteriota bacterium | reverse complement strand
TCCTCGACCAGCGTCACCGGCGTCGAGTGGAGCCGGCCCGTGATGCGCCCCCGCACGCCGAGCAGATAGGTGTGTCTCGGGCCCAGCCCCACGCGGAGCAGGGCGCGGACAAATCCGTTGAGCCATCGCCGCCAGAGGGTCAGCCGATATGTTTGGGCCACCGACACGCTCCGTCCGGAATCCCGCCGCCCACTCCCAGCATCATACGTGAAAACATCGACGAGGAGGCTCTCCATGGCCGACGACTTCGAGTACATCTCGCATGCCCGCCTGGAATACCGCGACGGGTCCCGCCACGCCTATCTGGGCGATGTCCCCGAGCCCGTGGTCTACGGGGTCCAGGGCGCCTTGCGGCAATACTACGGGGTGAAGGACGGTCCGCCCGTCGCCTCGACCCTGGACCACATCGTGGCCGCCGTCGCCGGCTGAATGTTCGGCACCCTGCGTGGCGCCCTGGCAGGGCGTCAGATCGCATTCGATCGCGGGTCGTTCACGGCCACCGTGGACGGCCGCATCTCCGGTATCGCCAGGACCATCCGTATCAAGTCCATCCACGTGCACTACGACCTCGCCGTGCCCGCGGAGGCCCGGGAGGCGACGGAGCGGGCGCTGGCGCTCCACCCGCAAGGCTGTCCCGCCCATCAGAGCGTGAAGGACGCCATCGAGATCACCTGGGACGCGTCGCTCCGCGCCGGCGACGAGACCCTGTCGATCAGGAGCGCGTGAGCCCTGGCGCTGCCTCCGGGGGACTCTGGCCCCACCACGTCCGGCCGTCCCGCTGGATCAGCTCGTCCGCGGCCGCCGGCCCCCAGGAACCGGCCGGATAGTTGGGAAAGTCCCGCGGCGGCAGCGACTGCCAGAGATCCAGGATCGGGGTGGCCACCGTCCACGCCGCCTCGACCATGTCCGCGCGGTGGAAGAGGGTGCCGTCGCCGACCATGATGTCGTGGAGCAGCCGCTCGTAGCCGGTGGCGGCACCGGCCTCGCCGAAGTCCTTGTAGCTGAAGTCGAGCTTCACCGTGGTGAGCGCTACCGCCGGCCCCGGGCGCTTGGCCTTGATCCGGATCTCGATCCCCTCGTCGGGCTGGATGTGCAGCACCAGCCGGTTGGGATCGATCTGCCGCGCGGCGGCCTCCTCGAAGAGCATGAGCGGCGGCTGGCGGAACTGGATCATGATCTCCGTGTCGCGCGTCGCCAGGCGCTTGCCGGAGCGGAGGTAGAACGGGATCCCCGCCCAGCGCCAGTTCTCGACGAAGAGCTTCACGGCGGCGTAGGTCTCGGTGGCCGAGCTCGGGGAGACCTTGGGCTCGCCGCGGTAGCCGGGCACAGGCTGATCGCCCAGCCGGCCCTCCCCGTACTGGCCGCGCACCGCCTGCTGGAGCACCTCCCCCGGCGTCATGGGCCGGATGGCCCGGAGCACCTTGACCTTCTCGTCACGCACAGCATCGGCCTCGAAGGAGATGGGCGGCTCCATCGCCACCAGCGCCAGGAGCTGGAACATGTGGGTCTGGATCATGTCGCGGAGCACGCCGGCGGCCTCGTAGTAATTCCCCCGGTCCTCCACGCCGACCGTCTCGGCCACCTTGATCTGGACATGGTCGATGTAGCGCCGGTTCCAGATGGGCTCGAACAGCCCGTTGGCGAACCGGAAGACCAGGAGGTTCTGGACGGTCTCCTTGCCGAGGTAGTGGTCGATCCGGTAGACCTGGCTCTCCTTCAGGACTCCCCCGATGCGGGCGTTGAGGGCCCGCGCCGACTCGAGGTCGCGCCCGAACGGCTTCTCGATGATCACACGCCGCCAGGCGCCGCCTGCCTCCCGGAGGAGGCCGGCCGCGCCGAGACGCTCCGCGATCTCGGCGAAGACGCTCGGGGGCACGGCCAGGTAGAAGAGGACATTGCCGCCGGTGCGGTGCGTCCGCGCGACCTCCTCGAGCAGGGCCGCCAGCTTCGGGTAGGTCGCCGGGTCCGTGAACTCGCCGGCCTGGTAGTACAGGCCCCGGCGGAGCTCGCCCCACAGCGCCTCGTCCACGGCCTGGGTCGCGAAGTCGCGCATGTCCTGCGACTGCTCCGCGCGGAACTGCTCGTGGCTCTTCTCCTTCCGGGTCACGCCCACGATGGCGAGCTCCTGCGGCAGGAGTCCGTTGACCTTGAGGTTGTAGAGCGCGGGCAGGAGCTTCCGCTTCGTCAGATCGCCTGCCGCGCCGAAGATGACGATGGCGCAAGGACCGGCCGGCCTGAGCGAGCCCGGGGCTGATGCCCTGGCATGGGTCCTCCTAGCCGCCCGCCGGGGGCTCGATGTGACCGCCGAACTTCTCCCGCATGGCCGAGAGCACCTTCTCCGCGAAGGTGTGCTCCTGGCGCGAGCGGAAGCGGACGTAGAGCGCGGCGGAGAGGACGTCGGCGGGCACGCCCTCCTCGATGGCCGCCATGATCGTCCATCGCCCCTCGCCCGAGTCCTGGACGAACCCCGTGTAGCGCGACAGCGTCGGATTCTCCGCCAGCGCCTGCGCGGTGAGATCGAGCAGCCAGGAGCCGACCACGCTGCCCCGCCGCCACAGCTCGGCGATGTCGGCCAGGTTCAGATCGTAGCGGAGCTCCTCGGGCAAGTCCGTCGAGGTGGCGTTCTTCATGATGTCGAAGCCCTCGGCATAGGCCTGCATGAGCCCGTACTCGATGCCGTTGTGGAC
>JACOVB010000462.1 GCA_016177555.1 Candidatus Rokuibacteriota bacterium | reverse complement strand
GGCCGTGGGTGTCTCCACGTGGCCCACCACGATGTCCGGGATCTCGGGGGCCATGGGGACGAGGTAGTCCATGAGGGTGCCGTTGCGGAGCTGTCCCTGGTCGTCGTACACGCAGTGCTCCCAGAGGGCGGCGCCGATGCCCTGGACGATGGCGCCGCGCAGCTGCTCGTCCACCAGCCGCGGGTTGATGATGCGGCCGCAGTCCTCCACCACCCAGTGCTTGAGGAGGCGCACGAAGCCCGTCTCCATGTCCACCTCGACGTGGGAGAGCTGGATCCCGTTGGTGAAGGCGAAGCCCTGGTGGCGCGGCACGTAGTGCCTGGTCACGGTCAGCTCGGACTGGAAATCCTTGGGGAGGGTGTCGGGCCGGAAGTAGGCGATGCGCCCCACCTCCGCCAGCGGCAGGCGCACCTCGCCCGTGTCGGCGTCGACGACGGCCCCGCGGCGCACGTCCAGGTCCATCGGCTCCCCGCCCAGGATGGCGGCGGCCACCTTCAGGATGTTCTCCTTGAGGGCCTTGCCGGACAGGAGCGCCGCTTCCCCGCCGATGCCGGCCCCCCGGGAGGCCCAGGTTCCACCGCCATAGGGTGTCACCATGGTGTCCCCGGTGAGGACGCGCACGTGTTCCATGGGGACCCCGACCGCCGTCGCGACCACCTGGGCGATCATCGTGTCGGTGCCCTGCCCCTGCTCGGTGACGCCGGTCATGCAGGTCAAGGTCCCCGAGGGCTCGAACCGGATGGTGCAGCCGTCCTGGGAGGAGATCCTGGCGCCGCCGACGCCGTAGAACGCCGGCCCCGGGGTGGTGAGCTCGACGAAGCCGCAGAGGCCGAGCCCGCGGTAGGTCCCGCGCGCCCGCAGGGCATCGCGCTCGGCACAGAGCCGCCGGTAGTCGGCCAGCTCCAGGAGACTGTCCAGGCACTCCTCGAGGGAGAGCCGCTCGAAGAAGTACCCGGTCTGCGTCGTGTGGGGGTACATGTCCTGGGTCACGAGATTCCGGCGCCGGACCTCCACGGGGTCGAGTCCGAGCTCGCGGGCCACGCGGTCCACCATCCCTTCCATGACGGCGAAGGCCACGGGGTGGCCGACGGCGCGGTACTGGCACATGGGCGTCTTGTTCTGGAGCACCACGCTGAGCCGGGCCGCGTAGTGGCGGAAGCGGTAGAGCGCCGGCGTGAGCCGCACCGTCTGGTTGCCCTCGACGGCGCTGGTGCGCGGGTACACGGAGTAGGGGCCGATGCCCGTGAGATCGTCCACGCGCATGCCGAGGATGGTGCCGTCGCGCTTCACGGCGACCTCGGCCCGTACCCGATGGTCGCGCGCGTGGATGTCGCTCACGAAGGACTCCACCCGGTCGGCCGTGAACTTCACGGGGCGCCCCAGCAGGACGGCCAGCGCGCAGGCGGCGACCTCGTCGGGATAGATGTGGACCTTGAGCCCGAAGCTCCCGCCCACGTCCCGGCAGATCACCCGCACGTGGTGCTCGGGCAGGCGCAGGTGCCGCGCCAGGATGTCCTGCATCATGTGGGGCGCCTGGAAGGCGTGATAGACCGTCAGCTGCTGCTCCGCCGGGTCGAAGTCGGCGAGGATGGTCCGGGGCTCGACGGTGACCGCCGTGTGCCGGCCCATGCGGAAGGTGTCGGTGTAGACGGCGTCGGCCTGGCGGAAGGCCTCCTCCACGTCGCCCGCCTTGAGCTCGAGGCTGAAGACGAGGTTGTCGCCCAGCTCGGGGTGGATCAGGGGCGTGGCCGGATCCAGTGCGGTTTCCGGCTCCGTCACGGCGGGCAGGGGCTCCCACTCGACGGCCACGCGGCCGACGCCGTCCTCGGCGATGGCGCGGCTCTCGGCGACCACCGCCACCACGGGCTCGCCCTGCCAGGCGGCTTTCCCGATGGCGAGGGCGTGCTGCTTCGCCGACTTCATGCCCTGGAAGTGCGCGAGGGTGCCCACCCAGCCGTCGCAGACGCGCGCCAGCTCCACGCCGGTCACGACCGCGATGACGCCGGGCAGCGCGCGCGCGGCCGCGGTGTCGATGGCCCCGATGCGGGCGTGGGCATGCGGACTCCGCACGAAGGCCACATGCGTCATGCGCGGCAGCGTCACGTCGTCCGTGAAGACGCCGCGCCCGGCCAGGAGCCGCGCCGTCTGGGGACGGACGACGCTCCGGCCGATGTAGCTCTCTCTCTCGGTGATCCGGGCAGGCGTGTCGCTCATGGCTGTCCCTTTTCCCGCACGCCTCCCGCCCTGAGGACGGCCTGGACGATGGCGTGATAGCCGGTGCACCGGCAGTAGTTCCCCGACAGGCCCTCTCGGATCTCGACGTCGCCGGCCCGCGGATTCCGGCGCAGGATCTCCTGCGCCGTGAGGAGCATCCCCGGGGTGCAGAATCCGCATTGCAGCGCGTTCTCCTCGGCGAAGGCGCGCTGGAGATCGGCCAGCTCGCCACTTGCCGCGATTCCCTCGATGGTCTCCACGCGGGAGCCGTCGGCCTGCACGGCGAGCATGAGGCAGCCGCGGACCGGCGTCCCGTCCACCCGCACCGTGCAGGCGCCGCAGGCGCCGTGCTCGCAGCCGACATGGGAGCCCGTGAGCTCGAGCTCGTAGCGCAGGAAGTCCGCGAGGCTCTGGCGGGGCTCGACCCGTCGCCGCACGGGCACCCCGTTGACCGTCAGCGCAAGCTCGACCGAGACGTCCATGTCAGCTCTCCATGAGGCCGCGGAGGCCGCGGGCGAGGAGGACGCGGGCCAGCTGGCGGCGGAGCGCCGCCGAGGCGTGCACGTCGGCGGGCGGATCCAGATCGGCATCCAGGGCCCGGCCCGCCCCGGCGATGGCGGGCGGGTCGGGTCGGCGGCCGGCCAGGGCCCCCTCCGCCCCGGAGGCCCGTGCCGGCGTCGGCCCCACGCCGGTGAACACGAGCCGCGGCTCCAGCAGCACGTCGCCCTCGACGCGGCAATTGATGGCCAGCCCCACCAGGGCATAGTCCCCCGCCCGCCGGGCCAGCTCCCCGAAATGGGAGCGCCACCCCTCCCGAGGCCGGGGGATGACCACCTCGGTGACGATCTCGCCGGGCCCGAGCGCCGTCGTGTAGATGCCGAGGAAGAAGGCCGCGGCGGCGATGTCGCGAGTGCCGCCCCGGCGCGCCGCACGCACGGTGGCATCGAGCGCCACCAGGCAGGCCGGCAGCTCGGCGGCCGGGTCGGCGAGGGCGATGCTGCCCCCGACCGTGCCCCGGGCGCGGATCGCCAGGTGCCCGATATGGGGCATGGCCTGGGCCACCAGCGGGGCATGCCGCGCCACGAGCGGGGAGCGCTCGACGGCCGCGTGACGGCAGAGGGCGCCGATGACGAGGCCCTCCGGGGTGACCCGGATGCCGTCCAGCCCGGGCAGGCGGTTGATATCGATGACCGCGGCGGGGGTGGCCAGCCGCATGTTCAGGGCGGGGACGAGGCTCTGGCCTCCAGCCAGGAGGCGCCCCCCGGGCCCGTAGCGCTCCATCAGGTCGAAGGCCTCGGTCATCGAGGCCGGCCGGTGGTAAGCGAATGGCGCGGGTTTCACGGATGCCCTCCCCTGTGACG
>JACOVB010000443.1 GCA_016177555.1 Candidatus Rokuibacteriota bacterium | reverse complement strand
GGGCGCGCGCCGGGGCTTGCGGGCTGGGCGACCGGCGGCGCGAGGGGCGGCAGCGCCACCGGGCCCTGGCCGGCCTTGCTCCCCATCGCGTCGCCGCGCAGGTCCTCCTCGGCCACGTGCGAGAGATCGGTGCGCCCGAGGTAGGTGATGGCCAGCTCCCGGAAGACGTAGTCGATCACCGAGGTGGCCATCTTGATCCGATCGTTGCCCTGGACCATGCCGTTGGGCTCGAAGCGGGTGAAGACGAAGGCGTCCACGAACTCCTCGAGCGGCACGCCGTGCTGGAGCCCGAGCGAGATCGCGATGGCGAAGCAGTTCATGAGGGACCGGAACGCGGCGCCCTCCTTGTGCATGTCGAGGAAGACCTCGCCCACGGTCCCGTCCGGGTACTCCCCCGTCCGCAGGTAGATCTTGTGCCCGCCGACCACGGCCTTCTGGGTGTAGCCGGCACGGCGGTCGGGCAGCTTGTGCCGCTCGCGCAGGTACTGGGTCACCACCCGCTCGGTCATCTTCTCGGCCACGGCCTCGACGTCGGCCGCCGCCACCGCCTCCTCCTCGTCCGTCACCGCGTTGAGCGGCTGGGAGAGCTTGGAGCCGTCCCGGTAGAGCGCCACGGCCTTGAGCATGCTCCGCCACGAGGCGTGGTAGGCCTGCTTGACGTCCTCCACGGTGGAGTCGGCCGGCATGTTGATGGTCTTGCTGATGGCCCCGGAGAGGAAGGGCTGGGCGGCGGCCATCATCTTGATATGCGCGGCCACGGGGATGAAGCGCCTGCCCTTCCGGCCACACCGGCTGGCGCAGTCGAAAACCGGCAGGTGCTCGGCCTTGAGGTGGGGCGCGCCCTCGACAGTCATGGTGCCGCAGCAGTAGTCGTTGGCGGCCTCGATCTCGGCCGGCGTGAAGCCCAGCGCCCGGAGGAGGTTGCCGTTCCACTCGGCGAGCCGCGCCTCGTTGAGCCCGAGCTGCTGGGCCACGTAGCCCTCCCCGAGAACCCACGGGTTGAAGGCGAACGTGATGTCGAAGGAGCCCTCCAGCGCCACCTCCACCCGGGCGATGCCGGCCTCGTCGAAGCCCCGCGCCAGGAGCGTCTCGTGGTTGATGGCCGGGGCGCCGCGGAGGGTCTTTCGCCCGACGCCGTAGGCGATGATGTCGTCGATCTGGCGCCCGGTGTAGCCCAGCGTGCGGAGCGCGACGGGCAAGCTCTGGTTGATGATCTTGAAGTAGCCGCCGCCCGCCAACTTCTTGAACTTCACGAGGGCGAAGTCGGGCTCGATGCCGGTGGTGTCGCAGTCCATCACGAGGCCGATGGTGCCCGTCGGGGCCAGCACGGTGACCTGGGCATTGCGGTAGCCGTGGGCCTCGCCCAGCGCGAGCGCCCGGTCCCAGGTCTCGCGCGCCGCCTGGATCAGCGGGGCCGGGCAGCAGGCGGGCTCGATCCCGAGCGGCGGGATGCTGAGCTGCTCGTACTCGGCCGTCGAGGCGTTGTAGGCGGCACGCCGGTGGTTGCGTATCACGCGCAGCATGTGGTCGCGGTTGCGGACGAAGCCGGGGAAGGGGCCCAGGTCGCGCGCCATCTCGGCGGAGGTCGCGTAGGCCTCGCCGTGCATGATGGCCGTGAGCGCGCCACACGTGGCCACGGCTTCCGGCGAGTCGTAGGCGATGCCCTTGCGCATCAGCATCGTGCCCATGTTGGCGTAGCCGAGGCCGAGCGTGCGGAACTCCCAGCTCTTCTGGGCGATGGTCGGGCTCGGGTAGGCCGCCATGAGCACGCTGATCTCGAGCACGGCGGTCCACAGCCGGCAGGCGTGGCGGAAGCCGTCGATGTCGAAGCTCCCGTCCTCGCGGAGGAACTTCACGAGGTTCACGCTGGCGAGGTTGCACGCGGTGTCGTCCAGGAAGAGGTACTCCGAGCAGTTGTGGACGACGAGCCCGCCCGCCACGAAGTGCCGCGTGGCCTCCTCGGTGAGGTCGAAGACATCCTCCTCGCCGGCCGGCTCGATGGACGCGACCCGGTCCGTCAGCTCGTCCCGGTAGGCTGCGACCTCGGCGTTGAGCCGGGCCAGAGCCGCTGCCTTCGGGCTCTCGGGATGGAACCCGATCTCCCGCTCGAAGATGAAGCGCGAGGAGCGGCTGATCCTGAGGGAGAACATGGGCTGCACAGGGTACTCGCGGCTCCCCTCCCGCCCGTCCGGAAGGAGGGCGGTCGTCGTGTCGCCGCGGCGCCCGTCGTACAGCTTGGACTTGATCCCGAAGGACAGGAGCAGGAGCTGCACCTGGCGGAGCAGTTCCTCCGAGCTCGAGTCGAGGGAGACGTACTGCGACTTGCCGCCATAATTGGCCACCGTCCCGTCGGTGGTGAAGAGCCCCCGCAGGACGGCGGCCAGCGCCGGCCTGTCCAGCTCGAACACCGCCGGCGTGAAGCGCTTGTGCGCGGCCCCCTCGTCGAGGACGGCGAACTGGCGGAAGAGATCCACCACGGGACGGGAGCCGAAGGCGAGGCGAGCGCCGGTGGAGCCGCGCGTGACCTGTACGCCGTCGTTCCGGCCCACCGAGCCCACCGCCTTGAGAGCGGCCTTCTGCTCGTTGACCGCCTGCGCGACCGAGGCCAGCACCGGGGCCTCTGAGGCATGCATCGTGAGGATCACAGACTCCTGCAACCGTCCGGTGGTCGTGGCCCGCGTAAGGCAGCCGTCCCCGACCGCCACGCCGATGCCGAGTGCCAGGTTCGCGGCGAGCGTCCGCCGGCCGAAGCCGGGCCCCTGCAGCACGAGGCGGTCGTCCATGGTGAGATCACTGACCGGAACGTCGCCACGCCCTACCGTCAGCACACGGTGGTCGCCGGTGATGCGGACGCGGTAGCCCGAGCGCGTGGTCAGGACGAACACGGGCTTGCGGCCCGTGGGGAAGATCTTGGTGACGAGATGCGGCTGGCCGTCGGCGCCGATGATCCTTTCCGGCCGGCCCACCAGCGCGTCGATCCGCTGCCAGCCGCCGGCCGTGGCCACCAGGGTGTCGCCGGTGACGCACGGGTTGGAGGCATTGATGCGGCCGTCCTCGGGACAGGTGTGCCACTCGTTGATGGTGGTGTCGAACTGCAACCCGGGGTCGGCGCAGGCCCAGGCGGCATAGGCGATCTCCTCCCACAGCTCGCGAGCCGGGAGCCGCCTGGAGACCTTGCCGTCGGTGCGCCGCACGAGCAGCCACTCGCCGTCGCGCTCGAGCGCCTCGAAGAAGCGGTTGGGGATGCGGACGCTGTTGTTGGAGTTCTGGCCGGAGACGGTGAGATAGGCCTGGCTGTCCCAGTCCGTATCGTATTCCGGGAACGCGAGCTCGGTGACGCCCTGGGCCGCGAGCTGCAGCGTCTTCTGGATGTAGGCCTCGGGCACCATGGCCGCCCGCGCCTCGCGGAGCGCCGCGCGCAGCGTCGGGCTCTTCTTCGGATCAGCGTCGATCTGCTCGCCGGTCGGTCCCGTCGCGCGGCAGGCCGTCACCACCGCCTGGAGCCGGCGCTTGCCGAGTCGCGAGCCGGCCACGAGGGCCGCGACCTTCTGCTCCTCGACGACCTTCCAGCGGATGAACTGCATCACATCCGGGTGATCGAGGTCGAGGCACACCATCTTGGCCGCCCGCCGCGTGGTCCCGCCGGACTTGATGGCCCCGGCCGCGCGGTCGCCGATCTTGAGGAAGGACATGAGCCCGGACGACTTGCCGCCGCCCGACAGGGGCTCGTTCTCGCCGCGGAGCGCGGAGAAATTCGAGCCACTGCCACTGCCGTACTTGAAGATGCGGGCCTCGCGCGTCCAGAGGTCCATGATGCCGCCGTCGTTGACGAGATCGTCGGAGACGGACAGGATGAAGCACGCATGAGGCTGCGGGCGCTCGTAGGCGGAGGTGGCGCGCGTCAGCGTGCCGAGCTCCGGATCCACGTAGTAGTGCCCCTGCGCGGGACCGGTGAGCCCGTAGGCGTACGAGAGCCCCGTGTTGAACCACTGCGGCGAGTTGGGCGCCGCGATCTGGGCGGCGAGCATGTAGCACAGCTCGTCGTAGAAGGTCTTGGCATCAGCGTGGCTGTCGAAGTAGCCGTAGCGCTCGCCCCACTGGGTCCAGCACCCGGCCAGCCGATGGAAGACCTGCCGGGCATCCCGCTCGCCGCCCAGGACGGGGCGTCCCTCCGTGTCGAGGAGGGGCTTTCCGTCCGTGCCGGTTTGCGGCACCCCGGACTTCCTGAAGTACTTCTGGGCCAGGATGTCGGTGGCCACCGCCGACCAGGCGGCCGGCACCGAGACGCCCTCCTGGCGAAAGACCGTGGAGCCGTCCGGGTTCTTGATCTCGGAGTTGCGCAGGTCGAATTCGAGCCCGGCGTAGGGACTCTGACCTTCCCGGGTGAACCGGCGGGTGATCTTCATACGAACCTCCTGAAGCGGATCCCTGAGTGCTCTCGGACTGTGACAGAGCGAACGCCGCGGTTGCGGGGCGATGCCCAAGATATAGTGGTGGTCCCGCACAGGTCAACCTTTATTTAGTGCTTGAGAGAATATTCCCAAATGCGGGCTCCCCATCGTTGAGCAGCGCGTCATGGGCTGACCGAGGGGTACAATACGCAGGCCATGCGCTGGCTGGTGGACGGCTACAACGTGATCCGGCGCTCGCCGGAACTGGCCTCGAAGGAGACGCAGGGGCTGGCCTTGGGGCGGGCGGCCCTCTGCGGTGTTCTGGCCGGGGTCGCTCGCGCGTCAGGCGATCAGTTCACCGTGGTCTTCGACGGGGCGGGGGCCGGAGGGGCCGGGTCGGGCGGCGCCGGCGTGCACGTGGTGTTCTCGAGCGCGCGCGAGACGGCCGACCGCGTCCTGTCCCGCATGGCCGCGCGCGGAGGCGCCGTCGTGTCCAACGATCGCGCCGTCCTGCAGGCGGCCTCCCGCGCGGGCGCCGTGGCCGTCAGCACCGACGACTTCCTGGCGAGGCTCGAGCGCCTGCGCGTCCCGTCGCCGGCTGCGCGTGAGGACGGCCCCACGGACAAGGACGAGGGCGAGGGCGACGAGACGGATTCCGCGCGGCCCAGGAAGGGCAACCCGCGCCGGCTCCCCAAGAAGGCCCGTGCCGCGGCACGCGCGCTCGGGCGTCTGCGCCCGCGGGGGTGAGCGAGCCCCGAGCTACTCCTTGATCTGGCGCGCCCGCCGCTGCAGGTAGGCGTTGCGGACCGCGGTGTAGAGGTCCACCGTCGTCTCCTCCACGCCCTCGAACAGCTCCAGGTTGAGCGACCGGTCGTTGACGATGTCGCCCGCCTTCATGGCGAAGCGCTCCCAGATGAAGGGCAGGAAGTAGCTCAGGGGATCCATCGCCCCGTCCACGGCCGTGCCGATGCCATCGCGGATCGTCATGGGAGGCAGGAGCGGCAGCACCAGATAGGGCCCCGGGCCAGCGCCCCAGACGCCGAGCGTCTGGCCGAAGTCTTCCTTGCTCCTCTCGATGCCCCACTCCTGCTTGGCCATGTCCCAGAGGCCGCCGATCCCGACGACGGAGTTGATGAGGAAGCGGGCGATCTCGCGGCCGGCCCCCGCCCACTTGGCCTGCAAGAGGTTGTTCACCACGCGCGGCACCACGCGGATGTTCTCGAAGCCCCTGTCGATCATCTGCTGCAGCTCGTCCGGCACGACGAAGTTGTACGCCTGCGCCGCCGGCTTGAGGACGAACTTGTCCAGGTTCCGGTTGAAGGTGAACATCGACTCGTTGAACGACTCCCACGGGTCGTATTCCTCGATGGCCGCGTCGAGCGGCGGCTGCGAGGGGCGGCTCCCGGAAGGCGCCTGGGCGACCATCATGGAGTCCTCGAGCGCCAGGAACGCGGAGGAGACGTGCTCGTCACGCAGCAGCTCGATGCTGGCGATGTCGAAGGCCGCGGGCGTCGCGACGCTCTCGCCCACGGCCACAGCGAGGTCCGTGACGGCGACGCGCTCGACGGGCGTCGCGTCCACCACCACCGCTGCGTCGGTGTCCACCACCACCGCGTCGGTGTCTCGCGCGGGCGCGATGGCCTCGTCCGGTGTCGCGGCCGCCACCATCGATGGCGGCGCGGCAAGAGACAGCGCATCGCTGTGCAGCCCTCCCGAGAGGCTCCCGCAGCCACCGAGCGCGAGAGCCAGCACGCCGAAGAGCATCGTCACCGTCCGCGCACCCGCTGGAATCCACGATCTCACGCGCACCGTCGCCTCCCCTTCTGGTCCGTGACCATTCGCCGCCTGCTCCCGCGACCGTGACCCAACCCGCATGAATCTAGCGCGAAACCCGACGCTTTTCTATCCCTGATCTTCCCCATGGTCTCCGAGGCAAGACCCGGGAGCCTTCCGGCCCTCCGCGTCCCCTCCGCAAGGGTGACGGCCCAGCGCCGCCGCCCATCCGTTCAGAGCAATTCCGATGCCCGACCTCTCCCGCGCAGTCTCTTCACCCCCTATGACGCCGAGAAGCCTGGCATTTCCTGCGCGCCACGCAGGGGGCTGGCGGCGTGCGCGGGGGGAAACTATCACAATTCGTCAAGATCGGGTGCCGTCAGTGACGAGGAACGTCGGGGCGGGCGGGAAGAAGATCGCGG
>JACOVB010000417.1 GCA_016177555.1 Candidatus Rokuibacteriota bacterium | reverse complement strand
CCCGGAGACGTTCTTCATCGACCGCGCGGGACGTATCACGTACAAGCACGTCGGCGCGCTCGGGTGGCAGACGGTCACCGCGAAGCTCGACGAGGCGCTGCAGGGCGTGGTCAGCGCCGCCGAAGGCCGCGGCGACTACCGGTCGACGAGATGAGCGCCGCATGACCCCGGGCGCCCTCCGTGACTGCCCGCTCCCGAGACGCCGCGGCGCGACGGCAGGGCTCGGCCTGGTCCTGCTCGCCGCCGTGGCCGCGCTGCCCGGGACGGCGTGGGCCGGCGATCCGTTTGCCGAGCTCGCGCTCTTCCGGCCCAGCCGGCCGACCGCCGCCACGGACTTCGCGGTGCCGTCGCTGACGCCCCAGCCGCTCAGGCTGAGCGACTTCAAGGGTAAGGTCGTGTTCCTGAACTTCTGGGCCACGTGGTGTCCGCCCTGCAAGGAAGAGATGCCGTCGATGGAGCGGCTCTACCGGCGCTTCAAGGACCGGGGCTTCACGATCCTCGCCGTGTCGATCGACACCGGCGGCGCCGCGCCCGTCGCGGCTTTCGTGAAGACATTTGGCCTGACATTCCCGATCGGCCTCGATCCCAAGGGCGCCGTCGCCAACCAGTACGTCCTCCGCGGCCTCCCGGCGACGTTCCTGATCGACAAGGCCGGCTACATCGCGGCCGTTGCGGTCGGGCCGCGGGACTGGGATGGCAAGGCCGGCCACGCAGTGATCGAGTCGTTGCTGAAATGAGCGGAGAGGCCACGGGCAGACCGGGCGTCCGTCGCGAGGACCTCCTCGTGGGGATACTTCCCGGGCGCATCGACATCGTGGCGACAGCCACCAGCCGGGGGGTGCCCCATGACGCCTTGGAGAGCAGGTCATCTGGTCGTGGCCTATCTCCGGAGTTACCAGCGCAGCGGATGACACGAGCGTATCGCGGGACACACGCGCGCGCGGGGTCACCCGCGCGGAAAGGAGCAGCGGTGGTGGGAACAACGTGATCCAAAGCCAGACGGCGAGATACCCGCTTGGTCTCGCCAAGGCGCAGGGCCGGGCATCGACGACCTCTGTGGTCAGCTTGAAGGAGGGAAAGGATATGACGGAGCCTTCACGGGAACAGAACGCGGCGCGATTGACCATCTCAGAAAATGGAATACCAAGGGACGAAGCGCGCGGGGCCGGCTACTGCGCCTTCTGCGGCGTGGAGGCGGCCAGCGATGGCGCCGCTCCCGAGCGCTTCGGCGAAGTCTTCTGCTCGGAGGGGCACGCCGAGGAGTTCGTCAAGGGAGTGCGGGCGGCTCGAGGGCAAGCCGCGGCTGCCGTCGAGGCCGGGCGGGCACAGCCACGGCAAGACCCGGATTCCGTGGCGGCGAGCCCGGCGCAGCCGAACTGGAAGCGCCTGCTCAAGATGGCCGCCTGCTGCGGCGCGCCCCTGCTCGCGCTCGTCGTGTTGGCCGGTGGAGGCGGGGCGCTGCTCGGCGCAGCCGGAGCCCTTCTCCCCGTGCTGGCGTTGCTTGCGTGTCCGGTCGGCATGTACTTCATGATGCGCGGCATGTCGAAGGGGCACCAGCAACAGCCGAAGGACAAAGATCAAGACAAGTGACGCGACGACCCTGGAAATCGGCGGGACGATGGAGACGGCTCGCCTTGACGCTGCTCGGGATCGTGCTCGGAGCGTTCGGATCGGCCGGCGCGAGCGGGGACCTCTTCAAAACGCTCCAGATGGAGCGCTTCACGCCGCCGCGTCGGGCCAAACCGTTCGCCCTGCCCACGCTGGAGGGAAAGACGGTCCGGCTCGCCGATTTCCGGGGGAAGGTCGTCTTTGTCAACTTCCGGGCGACCTGGTGTCCGGCGTGTCGAGAGGAGTGGGAGGTCGCGGAAGCGATCCCCCCTGGGGGATAAGCCAAAGGAGATGTGATGGGGCGAAAGGCACGACGGATGCTCGAGCGACGGAAGCAGGGCGCGTCTCCGGCCCGTTCGTCGGGAAGGGGCCGGAGGGGAATCTGGATGGTCGGCACGCTCCTGGCCCTGGTCGCGATCGTCGCCGGAGTGGGAACCTGGGTCTGGAACGGCGCTCGCGCGACGGTCGCGCCGGCACCGACATTCAATCTTCTGGCCTCCACGGGCCACGTGATCACGCTCGACGACTTCCTCGGCAAGCAGCAGGTCGTTCTGCTCTTCTACATGG
>JACOVB010000416.1 GCA_016177555.1 Candidatus Rokuibacteriota bacterium | reverse complement strand
GTGCGCGTGGATCGCCCGGAGCCAGCGCGCGGGGCGGGAGAGGAAGGCGAGCGGCGAGAGGATCACGACGGGGATCCCGAAGTAGAGGCAAGCGAGCCAGGTCCCGATCAGCCCCATGTCGTGGTAGAGGGGCAGCCAGCTCACCGCGACGTCCTCGGGGCCGATAGCGATCGCCTCGCACGTCCTGTCCGATCCATTCGTCGAGCGCTGGTGTCGCTTTCCGACTCCCTCCTGCTCGCGGGGCCCGGGCGCCCCGCGCGAACCACCCCCGGCCACGCGCCATGGCGGCTGGTTTGCGTCATAGAGTGCAAGCCCGGGGCCAGTGGTGCAGCGCGGGCGCCTTCCGCTCGGTCACCTCTTGGGCACCGAACATGCGCAGGATCAGCCGGTCCGACGCTTGTATTCCTCGAAGCCCTCGCTGATGAGGGCGTCTACGATGCCCTCCGGAGACGCCAGCCATCCGCGGTGCTGGTCCGCCCACGCCATGCGGCCCGTTTCTCGAACTTCCTCGAGTCGAGTCATTCCATCCTCCGCTGAGGCTTCGTCGGTTCCCTCCAGGCAATGCCGGGTCGCGCGGGGCTTCCTCCGGCCACTGCGCCCGCCCTTTACGCGCGCACCGCCGGCCCTACCCACTCCGGCTCGATCCGCGCCCTCGTCAGCACGGTCATGCTCCTCCACTCGGACACCCTCTGACTCCTGCCCGCGCCTATTGGCTGCCGATCGAGACCGGGAAGCTGAGCTTCTCTTCCTTGTACGGGGACGGGAGGTAGGCGAGTTCCAGCCGGATCCCCCTCAACTTCCCCGGCTTCAGCGCCTCAGCTGGAACATCCGCCTCGAGCGACTGCGTGGCATCGTGCCCGGGATCGAGCCGGTCGGCAGTGTACCCGCCGAACTTGATCGTCGGCTCCTGTTGCCCATCGGCCATGGCGAATTGCCGCCCCTGGCCGTCGATGTACCGGATTCTCCCGGAGATGAGGCGCACGGACTGATCCACGGAGGTGTTCTTCAGCTTCAGCGTCCCGGTCAGCTTCGCGGGAGAGACGACGCGGCCCGAGCCCTGCTCGACCCGTTCGGTGACCTTCAGGTCGGTGATCTCCCCGGTCATGATTCCCACTGTCACCGTCACCGACGGCGGCGTCACCGGATAGGCCTTGTCCTCGATCAGGCTCGCCGGCGCCGACGGCTGCTGGGAGCAGCCGAGGGTCATCACGGCAACCACGGCGATCACGAGCCCCACGCCCACCCAGTATTTCCACATGCCCCTTCTCCTCGAAGACGCTCGCCGTCAGCGTCAGCTCGTCGCGACATTTGCCCGGCTCGGGCTGCCCTCGCTCCCGCTGCCCCGATCGCGAGGCGCCGCATCACCGCCGATCACGGGGCGAGTCGAGGTAGCGCAGAAGGTCCGAGTCCGGCTTCAGCACGATCGTCGTCGTCCCGTCGGAGAACACGCGCTCGTAGCTTTCCAGCCGCTGCAGCACCCGCCGTGCCGGTTCCAGCTGTTCCAGGAAATCCGGGAGCCCCTCGCGCGGAGACCAGGTTGTCATGTGCCACCTCCCATACGCTCAGTCCTCGCCCTGCGCCCGTGTGAACCCGCGCTCCCCGTCGAACTCGTTGAGCTTCTCGATGTGCATCCATCGGTGGCGCTCGCCGATCCGATCCACCAGCGCGAGGAGCACGCGGTCCTCGAGGTTCGCGCCCGGGCTTCGAACCACGAAGCGGCAGCGCCAGTGGTCGATCGGGTCGGTCATCGCCCCGCTCGCCCGGTACACCTTCGTGCCGCGATTCGACACCATCGCGAGCTGCAGCGGCGCGTGCGCCGTGAGCCGCTCGAGGCTCTTCCCCAGGCTCTCCGCGGTGCGAGCCGACTCGACGAACACGTCCACGCCAACGACCCGGCGCGAGGAGGCCTTCACGAAGTCCGGCGCGGAAGAGATCTGCGGGAGCTTCAATGGCTTGGAGTCGCGCGCCCGCCAGCCCGCCGGGCGCCGGCCGAGGTTGGTGATGACCGCGTCCGTGAAGGTCGTCGTCGACACGGGCGCCCGGTCACCGGGGACATCGCGCGTGTGGACGCCATCTTCCAGCGTGACCACCACGGCGTACTCCATCGCCTCCGCCGCGTCCGACTCCCCGAGATGGCGTAGCATCATCGCCGCGCTGAGGATCATCGCCGTCGGGTTGATGACATCCTTGCCCGCGTACTTCGGCGCCGACCCGTGCACCGCCTCGAAGATGGCCACCTCGCTCCCGAGGTTGGCCGACGCCGCGAACCCGAGCCCGCCGATGAGCCCCGAGGTGAGGTCGCTGAGGATATCGCCGTTCATGTTGGACGTCACGATGACCTCGAACTGCTCGGGCCGCTTGACGAGCTGATGGGCGCAGTTGTCGACGATGATGTGCTCCGCCGCGATCCCGGGGTACTCCGGAGCGACGTCCTCGAAGGTCCGCTTCAGCAGGCCCTCGGTGAGCTTCATGATGTTCGCCTTGGTCGCGCAGTGGACCCGGCCGCGGCCTTCGGCGATCGCCAGCTCAAACGCCAGGCGCACGATCTTCTCGCAGCCCTTCCGCGAGATCAGCTTGAGACACTGGGCGACCCCTGGGGTTTGCATGTGCTCGATCCCCGCGTAGAGGTCCTCCACGTTCTCGCGCACGACGACCAGGTCGACGCCTCGACCGCTGTAGGGCGTCGGCACCCCCGGGAACTCGCGCACCGGGCGCACGTTCGCGTAGGTCTCGAAGAGCTTGCGGAGGGCGACGTTCGCGCTCTTCTCGCCGAAGCCGACCGGCGTCTCCAGCGGCCCCTTCAGCACGACGCGCGTCTGCCGGATCGATTCGATCGTCTCGTGGGGGACACCCGAGGACAGCCCGCGCCTGAAGACTTCGGCGCCGGCCGCGCACCCCTGCCACGCGACCGGCGCCCCCGCGGCCTCGACGACCCGCTGGGCGGCTCGTACGACCTCCGGGCCGATGCCGTCGCCCGCGATGAGCGTCACCAGTCGTTTTCCGGACACCGGACTCTGCGTCATTGGGTCCTCCAGCGCGCGAGCGCTCATGGGATCGCGACTGAGTGACTCTACGGGCGGACGAGCGTTCGGGATATTAGAAAAGGCGGAATGGATTGTTCGAAAAAGCCGTGGCTGAGATCGCAGCGGTCGC
>JACOVB010000004.1 GCA_016177555.1 Candidatus Rokuibacteriota bacterium | reverse complement strand
TCCCCATCGCCACGAGCACGTAGGACGGCTCCACGTTGCCGGAGGTGCATGCCGAGCCCGCCGACACGCCGATCCCCTTGAGGTCGAGCCCGAGGACGATGGACTCGGACTCCACGTGGCGGAAGCACATGTTGCACGTCCCCGGGAGCCGCTCGGTCGGGTGCCCGTTGAGGCGCGTCTCGGGCAGCGCCGCGCCGATGCCCTCCCACAGGCGGTTCCGCAGCGCGGTGAGGCGTGGGGACTCGGCCGCCATGTCGCGGCCTCGGATCTCCACCGCTCGGCCAAGTCCCACGATGCCCGGCACGTTCTCCGTGCCCGCGCGCCGGCGGCGCTCGTGCTCGCCGCCGTGCTGGATGGAGAGCATCTTCGTCCCCTTCCGGATGTACAGCCCCGCGACCCCCTTGGGGCCGTAGATCTTGTGGCCCGAGAAGGACAGGAGATCGATGCCGAACGCGTTGACGTCGACGGGCACCTTCCCGAACGTCTGGACCGCGTCCACGTGGAACGGGATTCCGCGCTCGCGCGTCAGCCGTCCGATGGCCGCCACCGGCTGGATCGTCCCGACCTCGGAGTTGGCGTGCATGATGGACACGAGGATCGTGTCCGGCCGGAGCGCGCGCCTCACGTCGTCCGGATCCACCATCCCCTCGCCGTCCACCGGGAGATAGGTCGCGGCGAAGCCCTGCGTCTCGAGCGCCTGGCAGGTCCGGAGCACGGCGTGGTGCTCGATCGCGGAGGTGATGAGATGCCCGCGCCCGCGGGCCGCCGCGACGCCCTTGATGGCGAGGTTATCCGACTCGGTGCCGCCCGACGTGAAGACGATCTCGTCCGGGCTCACCCGGAGGACGCCGGCCACGCGCTCGCGGGCCATGTCCACCCCCTCCCGGGCCTCGCGGCCGAACGCGTGAACGCTCGACGGGTTCCCGAAGCGCTCGCCGAAGTACGGCAGCATGGCCTCCACCACCTCCGGGTGCACCGGAGTCGAGGCATTGTGATCGAGATAGACTCGGCGGTTCATTGACGCTCCTCTCTCACGATGTTACGCTGCCCTCGCCATGGACCTCGCCGGTCGCAGATTCGGCCTCATGCTGTCGACGGATCCGGCCCACCCGAACCTCCAGACGGCCATCGGGCTGTCTTCCGCGGCCCTCACGCGCGGGGCCGACGTGTACCTGTACCTCATCGATGACGGCGTCGCCGCCGTCGAGGACCCACGCGTCCAGGAACTGGCCGAGCGCGGGGCCAAGCTCTTCGTATGCGCCTACGGCTGCCAGAAGCGCCGTCTGCCGCTCTCCGAGCGCGCCACCAACTGCGGCCTCGTGGTGCTCACCGACGTCATCAACGGCACCGAGCGCTTCCTGGCCCTCAATTAGCCTCGTGGCCGGCGACCACTCCGTTCTCGTCATCATCTCGGACGATCCCCGCGTGTCCCACCGCGCCAACGAGGCCATGCGCATCGCGCTGGGCATCGTGGCCGGGGAGAACGAGGTGACCATCGTCCTCACGAACGGCGCGGTCCATCTGCTCGACGACGACACCGACGATCTCGTGGATGGCGACGACATCGCCCGGTATCGCGCCTCGCTCCGGAAGCTCGACATCCCGTTCCACGTGGACGACCGCGCCATCCCGAAGGGGTCGGAGTGGAACGGGGAGGGGCACCGCATCATCCCGGCGACGCCGGACGCCATCGCGAGGCTCATGTCCTCCGCGGAGCGGTTCATCGTCTTCTGATGCCCCACTACCTCCACCTGCTGAAGGCCGACTCCGGACCGCTGGCGGCGCCCGTGATGGAGAGCGCCGGGCGCGAGCCCGAGTCGTCCGTCACGGTGGTGCTGCTGGACGATGCCCCGCCCCCGCGTTTGCCCGACGGCGCCCGCGTCATGAAGCTGGGCGACACGCCCGCTGATTACTCCCGCCTCCTCGACCTGATCTTCGCATCCGACCGGGTTGTCGTCTGGTAGGCCCAGGTCACCGATCCCGAGCCTCCTCGACCCACTTCATCTGTATCGCCTCCAGGATCCCCTCGTTGGAGCCCTTGGGGTCATCGCTGAACCCTGGGAGATCCACGACACACCGATGCATGTCGGTGAACCGGACCGTCAGGGGGTCGGTGTCGGGAAACTTCTCCGACAGCGCGATGGCGATATCCTCGGCGTCCGT
>JACOVB010000419.1 GCA_016177555.1 Candidatus Rokuibacteriota bacterium | reverse complement strand
TCGGGCGGGAGCAGCAGCAGCGCGGGATCGCCCGTGAGGTAGAGGATGAGGAACACCACGACCGACACGCCGAGCAGCACCAGGATGGACTGCAGCAGCCGCCGGACCAGATACGCGTTCATCGAGCGGCCACGGGTCCCTCAGGCCCCTCGGGACAGCCGCGCGATCACCTCGATGTGCGACGTGTGCGGGAACATGTCGACGGGCTGGACCCACTCGAGACGGTAGCCCGCCCGCACGAGCTCGGCGACGTCGCGGGCCAGCGTGGCCGGATTGCAGGACACGTACACGAGGCGCGACGGGCGCAGAGTCACCAGGGCGTGGAGCGCCTTGGGGTGGAAGCCCGCCCGCGGGGGATCCGCCACCACGACCTCCGCCGCGACGCCCTTGGCAAGAAGGGACGGCAGCGCGAACCGGACCTCGCCCGCGAGGAAGGTGCAGTTGGCGATCCCGTTGGCCTCCGCGTTGCGCACGGCATCCGCCACGGCCGCCGGCGCCACCTCGATCCCGTAGACCCAGCGGCAGCGCCGCGCCAGGAGCAGGCTGATGGCGCCCGTCCCCGAATAGAGGTCCACCACGGTCTCGGGGCCCTCCAGGCAGGCTGATTCCAGCACGAGTTCGAAGAGCCGCTCGGCCTGCGCCGTGTTCGTCTGGAAGAACGATCCCGAGGACACCTGGAACGTCAGCCCCCCGAGGGACTCCCGGATGTGGTCGCGGCCAGCCAGGAGATGCTCCTCCACGCCGATGGCCACGCTGGCCTTCTTCGGGTTCACGGTCATCACGACGCTGGTCGTCTCGGGCACGCGCGCCTGGAGCCGCCCGGCCAGCGGCTCGAGCTCGGACACGGCCGGGGCTGCGGTGACCACGTTGACCATCGTCTCGCTGGTGCGCTTGCCCTCGCGGAGCATGAGGAAGCGGAGCAGGCCCTCGCCGCTCTCCTGGTCGTAACCCGAGAACCCGTGCTCGATGAAGAACCGGCGGGCTTCCACGAGCAGCGTGTTCATGCGGTCGGACTGGAGCAGGCACCGCTCGATGTCGAGCACCGAGTCGTACCGGTCCGCCTCGTGCAGGCCAATCACCAGGGGACGGGCACCCGGGCTGTCGCCCGCCCGTCCCGCCGTCGTCGCATGCGGCGAGGGCCGGTGGGCTGCGCGGGCGACGGTGAACTCCATCTTGTTGCGGTAGCCGTAGATCTCCGGGGCCCCGATGATCGGCCGCAGCTCGAAGGAGCCGAGACCGCCGAGGCGTTCGAGGCAGTCCGCGACTTGCTTGGACTTGAAGGCGAGCTGTGCCGGATAGGCGACGTGCTGAAGGCGGCAGCCGCCGCAACGACCGAAGTAAGGGCACGGGGCAGCCACCCGGTAGGGCGACGGGCTCTCGACCCCGGCGATGATCCCGCGTCCGAACCGGGCCCGAGCTTGGTCGAGCCGCACCTGCAGCCGGTCGCCGGGAATCCCGCCCGGCACGAAGACCACGTAGCCCTCCACGCGGCCCACGCCCTCCCCGCCGAACGCGAGGTCGTCGATGGTGACGGACACAGTGTCGCCGCGCTTGGCTCGAGCCATGTAGCGCCACTATAAAGGTGCGTCGGAGAGGAGTCAATTTGACCCCCCTTCTTCCCAGTAGCCGCCCGCCAGGGGGTCAAGTATCATTGGAATTCATCATGAAGTGGAGTCCGTCATGACGTTGCTGCGGCCCTCCGCCCCTCAGCGTGTCGGTGACCTGCTGACCCGGGCTGTCCCCGCGCTGGGCGAGCGCATGCTCGAGGAGACGATCCGGAAGGAGTGGGCGCTGGTGGCGGGTCTGGAGGTGGCGCGCCGTTCCCAGCCGGGAGCGCTCGACCGGGGCGTACTCGAGGTGCGCGCGGACAATTCCCCGTGGCTCATGGAGATGACGATGCGGACCGGTGAGCTCCTCGGGAGCCTCCACGCCCGCTACGGGCCCCGCATCACGGCGCTCCGCTGCACGCTCGGTCCGGTGCCCCGAGTCCGGGTGTCCACGGGCAGGACGCGGCCCCTGGCTCCCGGGGCGCCCCGATTGAGCACGGAGGAAGCGCAGGAGGTCGAGACGCTCGTGGCGTCGGTGCCGGACCCCAAGGTCGCCGCCGCCCTGCGACGCCTCTTGACGAAAGACCGGCTGGCCCGCCGGCAGCGGGCCGAAGCACCGACGGGGGAGGGGTCTTCCTCATGACGAGCACTCGATGGCCTGCGGCCCTGGCCGCGATCCTCCTCCTGCTGGGCGGAGCCTCCCTCGTGACCGGCTGCGCCGCGGGGGCGCCGCGAGGACCGGGCGCCGAGGCCGCCCCCCCTGTCCCGCGGGCGCACCCCGTCGATGCCAGCGCCGAGGCGTATTACCACTTCGCCGCCGCGCAGTTGCACGCGCGGGCCGCCCGCTTCCCGGAAGCCATTGCCGAGCTTCGCCAGGCCATCCAGCGCGATCCCAAGACCGCGGCGCTCTGGGTCCAGCTCGCCCAGTGGCTGGCGCGCGCCAACGCGCCGGCCGAGGCCATCGAGGCGGCACAGAAGGCGGTGGAGCTGGCGCCCGACAGCCAGGCCAGCCACCTCACCCTGGCCGATCTCTTCCGACGGCAGCGCAAGTTCGCCGAGGCCGAGGCCGAGCTGGAGAAGGTGATCGCTTTGTCCCCGCAGACGCCGGACGCGTACCTGGCGCTCGCCCAGCAACACTTCGAGCAGAAGGCCTACGACAAGGCCCGCGTCGTCCTCCTGCGCCTGATCGCGGGGCGTCCCGGCCTGGCCCAGGGGCACTATTTGCTCGGGCGAATCGCCATCGAGACCGAGGCGTGGGACGAGGCCATCGCCCGGCTCAAGCGCGCCACCGAGCTGGACCCCGACCAGGACGGCGCGTGGACGGCGCTGGGCTTTGTGCTCGAGCGCCAGAAGCGTCCCGAGGAGGCCGCCCAGGCCTACCGGCAGGCCATCACCGCCAACCCGGGCAACCTGACCTTCGTCGAGAGGCTGGGAGACCTGCTGCTCCGGCTCGGGCGCCTCAAGGAGGCCGAGCAGGAGATCGAGACGCTGACCGGCGCGGCGCCCCGGGATCCCCGCGTGTGGATCAAGCTCGGAGCGATCCAGTACGAGCAGAAGGAGTGGGAGCGGGCCGCCGCCGCCTTCCGGCGCGCGCTGGCGCTGGAGCCGGGGAACCTCCGGGCTCGCTACTTCCTCGCCACGACCTTCATCGAGGCCAGCAAGGACGCCGAGGCGCAGACCGAGCTCGAGCGGATCCTGAGCGCGGACCCCCGGTCCGTGGACGCCCGCGTCCAGCTCGGCTTCCTCCACAGCCGGGCGAAGCGCTATCAGGAGGCGGCCGCCATCCTGCGCGAGGCGATCAACATCGAGCCCAGGCGGCCGGAGCTCTTTCTCTACCTCGGCACGGCGCTGTACCGCGCCTCGGAGTACGACCGGTCCGTGGCCGTCCTGCAGGAGGGGCTGTCGCTCGACGACAAGCACCGCGACCTGCACTTCCAGCTCGGGGTGGTCCGGGAGAAGCAGCAGCGCTTCGAGGATGCCATCGGCGCCTTCCGGCGCGTCATCGCCATCGACCCCAAGCACGCCGAGGCGTACAACTACCTTGGCTACATGTACGCCGAGCGCGGCATCAACCTCGGCGAGGCGGTGGACCTGATCCAGCAGGCCCTGGCACTGGATCCCGAGAACGGCTACTTCATCGACAGCCTCGGGTGGGCCTATTACCAGCAAGGCAAGTACTCCGAGGCCCTTCGCGAGCTGCAGCGGGCGGCCGACCGGGCCAAGGAGGATCCGGAGATCTTCGATCACCTGGGCGACGCCTACCTCAAGAACGGCCAGATCGAGGAGGCCATCGCCGCGTGGGAGAGGGCGCTCCAGGTGGACAAGGAGAACCGGACCTCGGAGTCGGTGAAGAAGAAGCTCCAGGAGGCGCGCGAGAAGCAGCTTCGGGCCAAGGGTGACGCCTCCAAGTCCGCACCGAAGTAGCCTCCGCCTCGTCGCTGTCCTGCTGCTGGCCCAGGTCCTTGGCGCCTGCGCTACCGCGCCCCCCCGCCAGCTGCTGACCGCCGAGGTGGAGGCAGCCCGCAGAGTGATCGAGCAGCGCTGGCAGGCCTTCGGGGACCTCCGGAGCTTCGCCGAGATCAAGATCCAGCGCGAAGGCCACGTCCAGCAGCTGGCGGGCGTCCTGCTGCTGCGCGCCCCGGGAGCACTGCGCTTCGAGGCGCTGTCTGCCTTCGGGCCACCGATTCTCCTGGTCGGCACCGCCCCCGACCGCGTGACCATCTGGGAGGTCCTGATGAACCGGGCCTTCATCCTGCCCTCCTCCCCCAGCGCCAACCGGCGCTGGCTCGGCGTGGCGCTGAGCGCGGAGGATCTGGTCGGGCTCCTCTCCGGGCGCGTCCGGCCGCTTCAGGCCCCGCTCTCCGGGGCGCTGCTGCCGCCCGATGAGCACGGTCCGTCGTTAAGCCTCACGAGTCGCGAGGGCGCCCAGCGCCTGTGGGCGGACCCCGCCACCGGGCTCGTCCGGCAGGTGGAGTACACGCAGGGGCAGAATCCGATGCGAGTCGTCATCAGCGGCGGGGGCCCCACCGAACCGCCAGACGGGGTGACGCTGGCCTCGCTCGACGGCAAGCTGCAGGTCGCGATCAAGTACCGGAGGCCCCAGATCGACACCGGTTTCGATCCTGACCTCTTGAGGGTCACTGTGCCGGAAGGCGTGGAAATCCAAGACTTCCGTTGACAGTTCGACGCAGCGCGTGTTAGGCTGCCCTGCTTTGTCGAAGCGGTCGAGGGGGACCCGACGGATCGTGCTTCGAACCTCGGCCAAGGTGAACCTGGCGCTGGAGGTCCTGGGCAAGCGGGACGACGGCTATCACGAGATTGCCACCGTCATGCAGGCGGTTGATCTGTGCGATCGGTTGACGGTGGAGACGGCCGACACGTTGTCGCTCGTCGTGAGCGACCCTGCGCT
>JACOVB010000474.1 GCA_016177555.1 Candidatus Rokuibacteriota bacterium | reverse complement strand
GCGTGCGGGGTTCTTCGGCAGCCTGCCGGCGCGCCCCTTCAACGCATCAGGCTGCGGACGGCGGCGGCGATGTCCTCGCGGCTCGGGATGGTGCTGAGCTCCAGCCTGTCGTTGTAGGGCATCGGGACATTCCGCGCACCGACGCGCACCACCGGCGCGTCGAGCCAGTCGAGTGCCTGCTCGGTGACGATCGCCGCCACCTCCGCCCCGAAGCCGCCGCGCTTCCACGCCTCGTGCGCGATGACGAGCCGGCCGGTCTTCTTCACCGAGTCCAGGATGGTCGCCTCGTCGAGGGGCTGAAGCGTGCGCGGGTCGATCACCTCCACGCTGATCCCTTCCTTCTCGAGGTCGGCGGCCGCGCCGAGGGCCCTGTGGACCATCATCTGGGTCGCCACCACCGTGACGTCCGTCCCCGCCCGCTTCACGTCGGCCTTGCCCAGGGGGATGGCGTACTCGCCCTCGGGCACCTCGCCCTTCATCGGGTAGAGCATCTTGTGCTCGAGGAAGATCACGGGATTGTCCTCGCGGATGGCGGCGGCGAGGAGCCCCTTGGCATCGTAAGGCGTCGAGGGCGCCACGACCACGAGCCCCGGAACGTGGACGAACCAGGCTTCCAGGCTCTGCGAGTGCTGGGCCGCGAGCCGGAGCCCGCCGCCCTGCGGGCCGCGGATGACCAGCGGCACCGTCGGGCGGCCGCCCAGCATGTAGCGGAACTTCGCCGCCTGGTTCACGATCTGGTCCATGGTCATGGCGACGAAGTCGAAGATCTGGAGCTCGACGACGGGCCGCATCCCCGCCACCGCCGCGCCGACCCCCAGGCCCACAAAGGACGGCTCGGAGATGGGCGTGTCGCGCACGCGGTCCTCGCCGAAGACCTCGCGCAGCCCGCGCGTGACGCCGAAGATCCCGCCGATGAGCCCCACGTCCTCGCCCATGACGAAGACGCGCTCATCCCGCGCCATCTCCTGGCGGAGCGCCTCGTTCAGCGCCTCGACGAACGTGATCTCGCGCCCGCTCCGCGAGACCGGCTCGGTCACGCTGACGTGCGGCGCGTACACGGCCGCCTCCATCATCTCCACCGTGGGCTCCGGGCTCTCCGTCGCATAGGCGATGGCCGCCTCGAGCTCCCCCTCGACCGCCCACCGGAGCTCCTTGAGCCGGACCTCGCTGACGCCGTGGTCCTCGACGAGCCGGCGCTCCACCCGCGCGATGGGGTCACGCTGCAACCACTCGAGCTCCTCCTCCTTCGTGCGGTACGCCGGCAGGTTGGCGCGCATGCTGTGGTCGCCCCAGCGGTAGGTGACCGCCTCGACGACGCTCGGGCCCTCGCCGCGGCGGGCGCGCGCCACCGCCTCCCCCACCGCGGCGTGGACGGCCAGGAGGTCGTTGCCGTCCACCCGGACGCTCGGGATCCCGAAGCCGGTCGCGCGCGCCGCGATCCCCTCACCCGCCGTCGTGCGCGCCTGGGCCGTCGACAGCGCGTACCTGTTGTTCTCGCACACCAGCACGTAGGGGAGCTTCCACACCGCCGCCAGGTTCATGGTCTCGTACACGACGCCCTGGTTGGCGGCGCCGTCGCCGAAGAAGGCCGCGACCACCGTGTCCGTCCCCCGGAGCCGGGCCGCCAGCGCCGCGCCGCCGCCGATGGGCACGCCCGCCCCCACGATCCCGTTGCAGCCCAGGATGTTGAGATCCAGCGCGGCGATGTGCATGGAGCCGCCGAGGCCGCGGCAGTAGCCGGTGTCGCGCCCCATGAGCTCGGCCATCATGCGGTCCAGGCTGGCGCCCTTGGCGATGCAGTGGCCGTGGCCGCGGTGATTGCCCACGATGGCGTCGTCGGGGCGGAGGTGAGCGCAGACCGCCGTGGCCACCGCCTCCTCGCCGACATAGCTGTGGGCGGTGCCCTTGACGAGCCCCTCGATGAAGAGCTCCGCCGTCCGCTCGTCGAAGCGGCGGATCCGGACCATCACCTGGTAGAGCCGTTCAAGCGTTGCCGGGTCGAGCGTGGTTGTGTGTGCCATGCTCATGTGTAGACCACGAATCCCCGCCCGCAGTCAAGCGCCCCCCGCCGGGGGGACGACCAGAACCGAGCGGCTCCGGGGATTCAGGCGGTGATGCGGTCGGCCGTGTCGAGGCGCCAGTAAATGTGGACCAGCACGTTCCTGAATCCCGCCAGATCGGCGAGCTCCTCCCCCAGGTCTCGTGGAAGGATCCCGGCGTCGGCCAGGATCTCGAAGGTCTCCCGATAGGTTTCGGGCCGCCTCAGGCGGTGCTCCGCGATGAGATGACTGGCAATGTCGATGGCCGACTGGATGGCGACCAACATGGCGTGGAGCACCATGTTTCGCGCATCCCGGTCTGACCGAAGATCGCGGAGCGAAACCTTCTCGCGGTATCGCTCCCAATCCCGAAGGGCCTCGTCCAGGGCCCGGAGGTGCTCGAGGAGCCCTTCTCGATCCACCATCACGGGATTCCGGCCAGGAACCGCCGGTTGAACCACTCCAACGTCTCCTGGTAGTCAAGGTACGCGCTGAGCAGCGCGGCCTCGTAGCGGATTCGACGCGCTTCGTCCCGCACGAATACCGATTTCCCTCGCTTCACCACCGCGTGCTCGAAGGCGACGGGAGAAGCGTTCAGGATCCGCACATCCACTTCTCGCCGGGGAGACAGGGCCTTCTCCAGCTCTCTCCCGATCCTGGAGGCCAGCTTTCGCAGGACCGCAGGGGAGCCTGCCGCCTCCGAAAAGCGCAGGGCCACATCGATGTCCCTGAAGTCCTCCCGCTCAAGACATGACCCGAAGAGATACCCTCCCTCCACCTGGGGGAAGGCGGACAGGACCTGAGCGATTCGAGCGGAGATAATTTCCTGAGGAGCCACCTGACCTGCTCCCATCACGGGATACATTACCACAAGGGCCGTGGGGTCCCGGAGCTTCGGTTCCGGCGAGCCTGCGAAGGCCGGGCCCTCACAGGAGAGTGAGCACGGTATTCGATGGCCTTGCACTCACGTATCTTACGGGAGAGCGCATCCCGCTCAACCTCATCAGGGCAGCTCCATACGACACGAGCCCCCTGGCAAGCACAGCGGGCTTGTCAGGGATTCCCCCGCAAAGGTCGTTTGACGGGGCGGGGCCTCCCCTCTACACTCTGCCGGGATGGATCGCCTCGTGTCGGACACCCCATCGAGGAACGGGAGGGATCAATTGACCGCGAACGAGATGAAGCGGAAGCTCAAGGCAGGCCAGCCGGCCGTCGGGGTGTGGATCGCCCTCGGCGACCCGATCATCGTGGAGCACCTGGCCGCCCAGGGCTGGGACTGGCTCTGCGTGGACACCGAGCACAACCCCATCGATCTCGCCACGCTGACGGGCATGTTCCAGGCCATCGGCCGCTACCCCTGCGCCCCCATGGCGCGCATCCCGGAGG
>JACOVB010000473.1 GCA_016177555.1 Candidatus Rokuibacteriota bacterium | reverse complement strand
GGAGGGGGGAGTTCCTGGGCTTGCCGACCAGCTTCGCCTTGTCCGGGCGCCAGGTGGACGCGCTCATCCAGATCGGCGGGGAGCTGCTCGCGCAGAACCGCGAGTTCCAGAAGCTGCTGCGCGCCCTCAGGGGCGAGCCGAGCCTCGGCGCGGGCGTGGGCGAAAAGGGCAATTGCTCCTGACGCCCTCCCGCGCGCAGATCGGTTCGGAGGGGCCGGCGGCTTCCAGCCCGGCGCCACGCTTGACAGCATCGCCACCTGCTTCCGCGACCTCGCCCAGCGGACCGCGTGCCAGGCCTGACGGGCCCCTAAGTTGCTGCCGATGCGCCGGCGGCGGACGACGCGTCGCACACCCGGTTCCGCCCGGCCTGCTTGGCGCGGTACATCGCCTGATCCGCTCGCCCGACGAGGTCGCGCACGGTGGCCGCATCTGCGGGGTACGAGGCGACGCCGACGCTGACCGTCAGCGTGAGGGTCACCCCGTCGCCCAGGTCGATTGGCGCCGCCGCGATCGCCGCCCGCAGCCGGTCGGCGACAATCAGGGCGCCTGGCCCGTCGGTGTTCGTCAGGATCACGCCGAACTCCTCCCCGCCGTACCGGCACGGCACGTCGGCACTGCGCAGGCCGGCACGGAGGCGTGCGCCGAATTCTCTCAAGGCGACATCGCCGGCGGGGTGGCCGTAGCGGTCGTTGACCGTCTTGAAGTGGTCGATGTCGAGTATGAGGAGGGCGACCGGCTGGCCGTAACGCCGGGACCGGTTCACCTCCTCTTCGAGGCGCAGCTGGAAGTGGCGCAGCGAGTAGACCTGGGTCAGCTCGTCCGTGATCACCAGCGCGTAGAGCCGGGCGTTCTCGAAGGCGACCGAGCAGTGGTTGGCGAGCGCCCCCATCAGGCGCTGCGCGTCGGCGTCGAACGGGCGATCCCTCGGCTCGTCGGCGACGATGAGCCCGAGCGAGCGCTCTCGGAAGCGCAACGGCAGACAGGCGCCGCGCGTGTCCGGGTCCAGCCGCTGCGCCGTCATCTCGCCGGCGACCCACGCGCGCAGCAGTGCCGAGGGCAGCGGCCCGGAGGCCGAGGCCGGCCCCGGCATCCGCACGACGTGTCGTTGCGGGCTGTCGGCGCCGGCGGCGCGCACGAGGACCTCCCACTCGTCGGGCTCCGGCCCCGCGGTGACGAGCACGACGCGCGGCGAGCGCAGCACCTCCGCCGTCAGGTCGAGCACGATCGGTTTGAGATCTTCGAGGAAGACGCTCCTGCTCACGCGCTCGACGATCGAGTAGAGAACCGCCATCTCGAGCCCCTGGTGCCGGATCTCCTCCACGGAATCGGCGAGGTGTGCCGCCATGGAGTCGAGCGCGGCTCCCACCGCCGCGACCTCGTTGCGGCCGCGCATGCCGACGCGCGTGCCGAAGTCGCCGGCCCCGATGCGGCGCGCCGCTGTGATGAGCCGTTGCAGCGGGTGGTGAACGTAGCGCGTGGTGACCCCGAGCAGGGCCAGCGCGAGCCCGACCAGCGTGACCGCCCATGTCGCCGTCAGACGATGACGGACCGTCGCGAGCACGGCGGTCGCGGCGCCCGCGTCCCGCTCGACCAGCAGCATCCCGGTGAAGCGCGCCGCCGTGCCGTGACACCCCTGGCAGCGCGGCTGGTTCGGGAGCTTGGTCGCCATCCGGAAGACCGGGATTCCAGACGCGTCTGTGGTGAGTGACGTCAGCGCCGTCGCCGGCTTGCCGCCGTCGTGGCAGTCGCGGCAGGGAGCATCCCGCGTCTTGTCGAAGACCAGCCCCCGCTCGGATCGTGGGAATGCGTGGGCCAGTCGCCCCGAAGGGTCCACGACCAGGAGCCGGCGGATCTCCCCGCTGTCGCCGACATCGGTGAGCGTCAGCTCAAGCAGGTCGTCGGTGATGCGGAGCATCTGCTGCTGGAGGGCCGCCTTGAGGACCTCGCCCAGCGCCGCCATCTGTCCTTCCATCTGCTGACGGAAGGCGCGCTGGAGAAGGACGTCGAGCCCGGCGAGAGAGAGCAGGGTGGCGAGCGCGACGATGGGGATCAGGACGAGCAGCAACCGCGTGCGCAGTGAGAACACCCAGCTCGGCATCATCCACTCCTGACCTGCCGTCGCAGCTCGCGGTCGGTGCAGAGCGGCGCTGCCGGGCCCCCGTGACTGATGCGGCCGCGGTCCAGGACGTAGACGCGGTCGGCGAGGGCCAGGACGAGGCCGAGGTCGTGCTCGACGAGCAGCACCGCCATGTGCACGTTGAACAGCGTGGTCTTCCCCGCGCCCTTGGGTCCGATCAGGGCGTGGAGCCGCCGGTCCAGGAGCGTGAGGTCCACGCCGTCCACCGCCGTGAACTCCCCGAAGCGCTTGCTGACGCCTCGACATTCCAGGAGCGCGCCTCCCCGGCGTCGGGGCGGCGAAGGAAAGCCGGCACCTCCTGACCAGGCTCCGGGGTCACCCGCGCTGCCATCGCCGCCGCCATCTCCCGCCCGCGGCGGAGCGGGGCCAGCAGCCGGCCGCCGAGGCCGATCAGCCCCATTCGAAGTACTGGACCCACTTGACGCCCTCGGTGCTCTTGGTCTCGGCAAGCGCCTGGAGCAGGATCTTCACCCCCACGTAGTCGCCCCAGGCCTGGTTATCGGGCGGCACGCCGTGCTTGCCCAGGAAGCGCTTGGTGAAGGCCTGCGCGGCCGGCACCGCGAGGCCGTGGTACCAGAGGCTCTGCCAGTGGCCGGACAGCGCGTCGATGCCGGCCGCCCAGAACGGGATCGTGTCCATCACGCCGCCCGCCAGTGGGAAGCTGAGCCCGTACTCCCGGTACTGCTCTGGGCTCGGTTCAACGCGGGGAGGAGCGATCGCCACTCCTCCTCCAGGCCCCCGACGGGGCACGGCTGCGACGATGTCTTCACGCGCGCGCCGGGGCTCGGTCGCCTCGGCGCGCCGCTGTCCGGCGGCCGCGCCCGCTTCCGTGAGCCGGGCTGCGGCGCCGGGAGCGCCCGTCCATCTCAGGCAGCGATACACCGCGCATGAAGCAGGAGTCAAGCGCGAAGTCTTCAGCGTGGCGCGACCTCGCCCGGCGTACCGCCCGCCAGGCCTGATCCTGCTCGGGCGGGGGGAGCTACGTGATGGCCAGGAGGCGAAGGCCGGACCAGGGTGTCATCCGGGTGAAGTCCTGGTCAGCGGTGAAGAGTTCTGCGTCGTGCGCCACAGCGAGAACCGCGATCAGGCAATCGATCGTCGTCACCAGCACGCGACGGGAGGTGGATCATCGCGTCTTGCGCGCCCGCTTGCAGTCATGCCGCGGATCGAACTCCACGGTGCCGAGCGCCTTGATCGCCGCAAGGCGCTGCCGGCGCTTGATGTACTCCTCGAGCGCCTCGTTGACGGTGGCCCGCTTGGTGCGATGGCCGCCGAGACGGACAGCCCGGGCGAGCAAACGGTCGTCGATTGCGAGATTGGTTGGCACTGGCTCCTCCTCGGGGGACGGCTACGCACAGGCTTACACCGAAGCCCGAGGCCGTCAAGGTTCGCGGCCGGCGGGCCAGGCGTGAGCCGGCTCAGGAGGCGAGGCCGGGCCCGGGCTCGCGCCCGGGCTCCGCGCCCGCGCCGAGCGCCTCCGGGCCGGTTGCCGGCCCCTCGCAGCGCTCCCCGCCCATCCGCCGGCGCCTCCCTCTCGTGACCTTCACTGAGCCGCTGGCGGCTCCAGTCCGCCTCTCGTCGCCCGGTGCTCCCCTTCACGGTCCTGTCGCTCGCGAGATGCACGCGGCCGGCACTTGCCCGCGCGCCGCCCGCCGGCTATAGTTGATGGGCCCGGCACGAGAGGAGGGCCGCTCGCATGACCCCTTCGGGCTCGCTCGGACCAGCCGTGTCCACGCTCCGGGGCAGGCGCGCGAGTGCGCTCATGGTTCCCGAGGCCTCGACTCCCGAGGCGCCCGGGCCGCGCCTGCTCGGCCGCGTCCACGAGCCCCCCTGGCGCAGCATGACGCCGGCCCGACCGTCGGCAGCCCCCCCATGATCTCCACCCCCCTTGCGAATCGCGGACCCGCAGCCGGGCGCGGCCCGGCCGACCGGATGTCTGCGTCGTGACGCTCCTGACAGCGTTTCCCGGCGAGTGCGCCAAGATACGCTGCGAGATCTCGCAGCCTATCCAGGCGTGGCCACGTCTGCCCGATCGGCCGCAAGGTGGCGAAGAGAGGGGGCCGGATGGGCACCAGATGCCTTGCTGGGTCGTCGGAATAGGCCGACCGGCCTCGCAGCATCTGCCGGAATACGCAGACCGGCCCATCCCGAGCCCGAATTGTAGTTGAACTAAACCGCTGACGCGGTAGATCGGATCTCGATTCGGCCGCGGTCGTCCGCGACTGTCGCTGATCTGGTCGTTCTTCCTCAAGTCGCCGCGCGGCCCCGCTCGCTCTGATCGGCGCACACTCACCTCCACCAGCATCCATATCCCACTGGAGGTGTCTTATGAGCGAGCTCCGTACCCGCATGATCCGTGACATGGCCCTGCGCGGCTTGTCCCCGCGCACCCACGAGGCGTACATCGCCGCCGTGGTGCGCTTGGCGAAGCACTACAAACGCGCCCCGGACCAGCTCACCAACGACGAGGTCCAGGCCTACCTCGCCCACCTCATTCAGGTCCGCAAGCTTTCCTGGAGCACGTGCAGTCAAGCTGCCCACGCCTTCCGGTTCCTCTACCACGTGACGCTGGGTCACCCGCGCAGCGACTTCCACGTCCCCGCCCCCAAGCAGCCGCAACGGCTCCCCGAGAT
>JACOVB010000437.1 GCA_016177555.1 Candidatus Rokuibacteriota bacterium | reverse complement strand
TGCACGTGGACACGAGCCGGGCGGAGCGCCTGAAGGGCGTCCACGCCGTGGTCACGGGTCGCGACACGGCCGGGCTCCGCGTGGCCTTCGTGGACACGCCCCGCTACCCGGCCGACGAGCCGCCCTTCGCGCTGGACCGCGTGCGCTACATCGGCGACGAGATCGCGGCCGTCGCCGCGGTGGACGGCGAGACGGCCGAGGAGGCCCTCCGGCTCATCCGCGTGGACCACGAGGAGCTCCCGGCGGTCTTCACCGCTTCCGGCGCCCTCGCGCCGGACGCGCCGCTGGTGCACGAGTTCGACTATCCCGGCAAGACCATCTGGGAGGACTGGGGCGCGCGGGGCCGTCCCGAGTCCGAGCCCGTCCCGCGGACGGACAATATCGCCGCCCGCACCTATGTCGAGTTCGGCGACCTCGATGCCGGGTTCGGGGGCGCGCACCACGTCCGGGAGGACCGCTTCGACGTGGCACCCGTGGCGCATGCGCCGCTGGAGCCGCACGCCGCGGTGGCCTTCTGGGACCAGGGCGGCAAGCTCAACATGCACGTGTCCAGCATGGGGATCTTCTACAAGCGCTTCGTGCTCTCCAAGGCCCTGGGGCTGCCCATCAGCCACGTGCGCATCCACAAGAGCTACGTGGGAGGCGCCTTCGGCGGGAAGATCGACGTCTTCCCCTACGAGATCGCGGCGGCGCTCCTGAGCCGGAAGTCGGGGCGCCCCGTGCTCGTGGAGCTCTCCCGCGAGGAGTCGCTCACAACGACCAGGATGGACTTCCAGGCCTCGGTGCGGGTCAAGACCGGCGTGGACAGGAGCGGGATCATCGCGGCCCAGGACATCCAGGTGGTCGTGGACACCGGCGCCTACCGCGGCACGGGCCCGGTCGTGGTCTTCCTCTGCTACTCGTACAATATCCCCGTCTATCGCGTCCCGGTGCTGCGCTACGAGGGCCTCGCCGTGTACACGAACAATCCGGTGAAGGGCCCCAAGCGCGGCCACGGCGCGCCCTTCATCCGCTTCGCCGTGGACTCGCACATGGACATGCTGGCCGAGGACCTCGGCATCGACATGGTGGAGCTGATGCGGCGCAATGCCCGGGACCAGGGCGAGGTCATGCCGACGAGCGGCGATGTCCTCAGGAGCTGCGGCCTCAAGGAGGCCATCGAGGCCGCCGCGCGCGACGGCGGCTGGGAGGCCAAGCGCCGGCGGAGCGTCTGGACCGGCTCGGAGCGCGTCAAGCGGGGGGTCGGTCTCTCGGCGTGCTCCATGTTCAGCGGGTCGCCGTACTACCCGTTCGCCTCGGCGGCAGTGCTGAAGCTCGCGGACGATGGTGGGGCCACGCTCTTCGCGGGCACCGTGGAGATGGGGCAGGGATCGGAGACGACGCTGTCGCAGATCGCCGCCGAGGAGCTGGGCGTGCCGCTCTCGGACATCCGGATCGTCTCCGGGGACACGGAGCTCACCCCCATCGAGTTCGGCAGCTTCCTGTCAGGCGGCGCCTTCGTGACCGGCAAGGCCGTGCGGCTCGCCGCCGAGGATGCCAGGCGCCAGCTCCTGGAGATGGCCGCGCGCCTCCTCGAGGCGGACGCGCGCGATCTGGAGGCGCGGGACAAGAGGGTTTCGGTGAAGGGGGCGGCGCACCGCTCGCTCTCCTACGGCGAGATCATCGCCGCCAGCGTGAAGCAGGCCAATGGCGATCCCATCATCGGCAAGGGGTATCACAAGAGCGTCCCCGACGCGGGGCTGCACCCGAGCCTCAGCACCGCCAAGGGGCGGTGGACGGAGGCCTATGGCTTTGCCTCCCAGCTGGCGGAGGTGGAGGTGGACACCTGGACCGGGCGGGTGCGCGTGCTCCGCGTCGTCACCTACCACGACTGCGGCTTCCCGCTGAACCCGCAGATCGTCGAGGGCCAGATCGAGGGGTGCGTGTCCATGGCGCTGGGGCAGACGCTCCAGGAGCGCGTGGACCTGCGCGAGGGCCAGGTCTTCAACCCGGACTTCCTCACCTACCGGCTGCCCATCACCCACGACACGCCGGCCATGGTGAGCGGCATGATCCACAGCCACGAGCCCCACGGGCCCTTCGGCGCCAAGGAGGTCGGCGAGGGCGCGGTCTCGGGCGTCATGGCCGCGGTGGCCAATGCCGTGTACGACGCGGCCGGTGCCCGCATCACGAGCCTGCCCATCACGCCGGCCAAGGTTCTTTCGGCGCTCGCCGCGGCCGGGCGCGACGGGCCCCGGGAGCGCGAGTGACCACGTTCTACCGCCGCCTTGCCGATCTTGCGCAGGCGGGCGAGCCCGTCGCCACGGCCACGGTGGTCGCGGCGCACGGCTCGACGCCAAGGGAGGTCGGCGCCAGGATGATAGTCCGGAAGGACGGCGCCATCGTGGGCAGCGTGGGGGGCGGCTGCGGGGAGGCGCAGGTGTTCTGGGAGGCCGTGCGGGTGCTGGAGGAGGGCCGGCCGCGGATCTGCGAGGTGGACCTCACCGGCGACATGAACGACCTGAGCCCCACCAACTGCGGCGGCGTGATGGAGGTCTTCGTGGATCGCTGCGGCTGGGATTGTCCCGCGGCGGTGGGCCTCTCGGACCTGGAGGTGGTGCGCCACATCGGGGAGGCGGGCGCCCGGCGCCGGCCCGTCGCCCTCCTGGTGGCTGTGGCGAGCCCGGGGGATGTCGCGGGGATCCCGGCGGGGACCAAGTGGCTCGCCGACGGCAGCGGGGCACTCCTCGGTGCGCTGCCGGGTGACCTCGCTCCGGTGTTCCGCGATCTCGCGAGCGCCGCGCTTGCCGCCGGTCAGAGCCGTCTCGCCTGGCTCCGGCCCTCCGCGTCCGGCTGGGAGCGGGCGGAGGAGGGCGAAGGGCTCGGCGTCTTCGTGGAGGCGATGGCGCCGCCGCCGGAGCTCCTCATCGTGGGCGCCGGGCACATCGCGCTGCCGCTGGCGCAGATGGGCAAGATGCTGGACTTCGAGGTCACGGTGATCGACGACCGAGGAGTCTTCGCCAGCCGGGAGCGCTTCCCGGAGGCCGACACGATCCTGGTGGGGCCCATCGACTCGGAGCTGGCGAAGCGCCCCATCGGGCCATCCACATATCTCGTCCTGGTCACCCGCGGCCACCAGCACGACGAGGCAGCGCTGAAGACAGTGATCGCCTCGGAGGCGGCCTATATCGGCATGATCGGCAGCCGCCGCCGCGTGAAAGAGGTATTCCGCCACCTGGAGGCGGCAGGCGTGCCCGCCGCGCTCACCTCGCGCGTGCATGCGCCCATCGGGCTCCGCATCGGCGCCCAGACGCCGTCGGAGATCGCCGTGGCCATCGCGGGCGAGCTGGTCCAGGTGCGCCGCGGCGCCGCGGTCCCGGCCGCCCG
>JACOVB010000436.1 GCA_016177555.1 Candidatus Rokuibacteriota bacterium | reverse complement strand
GCGTCGAGCCGCTCGGCCCAGCGCGCGGCCGCCTCGATGTCCGGAGCGATGACGAGGCTCGTGCCCTTCTCGCTCCCGAGGCGCTCGGCCAGTCTCGCCTCGCGGCGGGTGTCCACCCAGAGCTCGGACGGCGTCCCGGCCGCCCGGGAGGGCTCAGGCGGCGGCGCCAGGCTTTCGCGAGTGTCGCCTCGGGGCAAGGGTGGCAGCATAGCCGCGAGCGTCCCGCCCAGCGAGGAGAGGCTCTCCTCGGCCGCCCACCGGCCGATCTCGATCATGGCGGCGGACAGGACGGGGACCGGCTCGACCGCTGAGTCGAGAGGTTTGAGGCCGTCGGCCGCGTCCTGACGGACACCCACCACGATCCCCACGCGGGTCCGCCCGCCGAGCGGCGCCCTCACACGCTGCCCGGGCACGAGCGCCAGCCCATCGGGCACGCGGTAGGAGAGGGGATGCCGGAGGGGGAGATCGAAGACGACGTCCGCGATCACGTGAAGCGGTCGTATTCCCGGCGGGCCAGCTTGAGATCGTCCCACGCCATGCGCTTGAACTCCTGGCCGGGATTTCTCAGGAGGAAGGCTGGATGGAAGGTGGGCACCAGCACGCTCGACCGGTACTCGTAGGTGCGGCCGCGGAGCTTCGTGATCCCTTCCCTCGTGGCGAGGAGCGTCTGCGCCGCGAAGTTACCGAGGGCCAGGATCACCGCCGGCTGGAGGGTGTCCACCTGGGCCATCAGGAATGGGGTGCACGCCGCCACCTCGTCCGGCTCCGGGTTCCGGTTACGCTCCGGGCGGCATTTGACCACGTTGGCGATGTAGCAGTCGCGCTCGCGATCGAATCCCACCGCCGCGAGCATCTTGGTCAGGAGCTGCCCCGCGCGTCCCACGAACGGCTTGCCCTGCCGGTCCTCCTCCTCGCCGGGCCCCTCTCCGACCACGAGCAGCCGGGCCCGCGGGTTGCCCGAGCCGAAGACGACGGTGGTCCGGCTCGTGGAGAGCTTGCAGCGCGGGCAGCCCTGGAGCGCCGCCTCCTGGGTCCGCAGCGCCTCTCGCGGATCGACGACGGGGGCCTGGGCGAGGGAGATCTCCGTCACGCCGAGGTCCTGGTGATGCCGGAGCGTCTGGGCGAGGTCGCGCAGCACGCCGGCGAGGATCTCCCGCTCATCCATGATCGTGCTCTCTCCCGCTCCCGTCAGGGGAGCGGTCGGGGGTGAGGAGCGGCGTGGTCGGGTGAGGCGGCCGCCGCGGCGCGAAGTGCCAGAGCGCGGTCGAGGATGGCGCCGGCCACCGCGAGCTTGCGCATGCGAGGCAGCTCGATCGCGCCGCCCCATCGGTCCAGCAGCAGCACCTCGTTGTCGTCCGACTCGAAGCCGATGCCCTGCCGGCTCACGTCGTTCGCCACGAGCAGGTCGATCCCCTTCGAGCGGAGCTTCTCCGTTCCGGAGGCACGCACGTCGTGGGTCTCGGCGGCGAATCCCACGATGAAGGCGCGGCCCCGTCGGGCTGCCAGTTCCTTGAGGATATCGGGGGTGGGCAGCAGCTCGAGCGTGAGCCCTTCCGCCTTCGAGGACTTGATCTTGCGGGCGCGCGGATCCCTCACACGGTAGTCGGCCACGGCGGCCGCCTTGATCACGATCGTGGCCGACTCGATGTGCTGGAGCGCGGCCTCGCGCATCTCTTCCGCCGTCTGCACCGGCACGTACACCGCGCCGGATGGCGGCGTGAGGGACGTGGGCCCGGAGATCAGGACGACCTCGGCCCCGCGGCGGAGGGCCGCCGTCGCGAGGGCATGGCCCATCTTCCCCGACGAGCGGTTCGAGAGGTAGCGCACCGGATCGATGGGCTCACGCGTGGGCCCGGCGGTGACGAGGATGCGCTCGCCGGCCAGATCGCGTACCGGGGTCAGGAGGCGCTCGACAGCCTCGAGGATGCTGTCCACCTCGGGCAAGCGTCCCTTGCCCGCGAGCCCGGAGGCGAGCTCACCCGAGTCCGGGTCCAGCACGGTGACGCCACGGGCACGCAGCGTGGCCACGTTGGCCGAGGTGGCGGGGTGGGACCACATGCCGCCGTCCATGGCGGGGACCATGAGCACGGGGCCGCGCGCCGCCAGGAGCAGCGTCGAGAGGAAATCGTCGGCCAGCCCGTGAGCGGCCTTGGCCAGGATGTTGGCGGTGGCCGGCGCCACGATGACGGCATGCGCGCGCTCGGCCAGCGCCACATGCTCCACCGCCTCCTCGCTCCGGGGATCGAACAGATCGGAGAGCACCGGCCGGCCGGACAGGGTCCGCCACGTGAGGGCGCCCACGAACCGCTCGGCGTGGGCGGTGGTGACCACCGTGACCAGGGCGCCGGCGCGCCTGAGCTCCCGGAGCAGGTACGCCGCCTTGTAGGCGGCGATGCTGCCCGTCACGCCGAGGATCAGCTCCGAACCGGCGAGCATGTCTTGGTCGCGTGAATGTGACTCACGTCTTGGTCGCTTGAATGTGACTGACTTCTTGGTCGCTTGAACGTCGCTCACGTCGGTCTGGCGGTCGGGCCTCTTCGCGCAAGCGCTCATCGGGTCCTGTGATCACTCGGGGGCCTCCGCGAGCCTTCGACGCGTCGGCGTCAGGCCTTGCTCCCGTCCTCTTCCTTCAGGCGGTAGCCCACCTTCCCCTCGGCGACCTCCTCCAGCGCAATGCTGGTGGGCTTCTTGTGCTTGGTTTCGACCTGGGGCGCGGCGCCGCGGTTCAGCTGGCGGGCGCGCTTGGCGGCCAGGACGACCAGCAGGTAGCGGTTCGAGACCTTGTTGAGGGACTTCTCCAGGGATGGGAACGGCATCACTCGGGTACCTCCACGTCCGGGAATCTGAGCGTGAGTCGGCTCGTGCGACAACGCTCGGCCTGGATGATCGTGGCGAGCTGGTCCACGGCGTCCTTCACGTCCCGGTTGATGATCAGGTAATGGTACTCGCGCCAGGCCGCGATCTCCTCGCGCGCCCGCACCAGGCGCCGGGCGATCTCGCCCGGCGCATCGCTCTTCCGCTCACGCAGCCGCGCGTCCAGCTCGGCCAGGGACGGCGCCATGATGAACACGGACACCGCCGCCGGAAACCGCTGGCACAGCTGCCGGGCCCCGTGGGTATCGATGTCCAGCAGCACGTCGAGTCCCCGCGACAGCGCGCCCTCCAGCGCCCGGGCTGGCGTGGCGTACAGATGGCCGTGGACCTGCGCCCACTCGGCGAACTCGTCGCGCTCCCGCATGGCCGTGAACTCCCGCTCCGTGACGAAGTGGAAGTCGCGGCCGGTCCGTTCTCCCGAGCGCGGGGCCCGCGTCGTGTACGACACCGAGTAGAACAGGTCGGGCACGATGGATCGCACCTCGTGGCACAGGGTGGTCTTGCCCGCTCCCGATGGGGCCGAGACGACCACGAGGGTCCCGCGCCGCTTGATCAGCTCCATCACTCGAGGTTCTGCACCTGCTCCCGGAGCTTCTCCAGGGTGGACTTGGCGGCGATCACCGCCTGGGAGATCTGCAGATCGTCGGCCTTGGATCCGACCGTGTTCACCTCCCGGTTGATCTCCTGGATCAAAAAGTCGAGCGTCCGCCCCACCGCCCCGCCCGCGTCGAGCAGCGCGCTGAACTGATCGAGGTGCGCGCGCAGCCGCACCAGCTCCTCGCTGATGTCCGAGCGCTCGGCCCAGACAGCCACCTCCATGGCCAGGCGCGCCTCGTCGAGTTGCGCCTCCCCGAGGAGCGAGTCCATGCGCTCGCGGAGGCGCGCGCTCCGGCGCTCGACCGCCATGGGCGCCCGCGCGGCGACGAGGGCGACCTGGGCGGCGAGGGCCTCGTGGAGCGCGAACATCTCCTGGCACAGCGCCTTGCCCTCGGTCTCGCGCCGGGCGACCAGGTCGGCGAGCGCCTGGGAGAGCGCCTGTTCCAGGAGCCCGGAGGCCTCCTCTGGCGACGCGATCGTCTGCTCTTCGCGGGCGAGCACGCCCGGCTGGCCGAGCAGCCACTCGAGCCGAGGCCCGCCCGGCAGCTTCAGGTCATCCGCCAGATGCTTGGCCGCCGTCATGTACTCCCGAGCCTGCTCCGTGTTGAGCGTCAACGGGTTCGACGCGGTGCCGGCCGCCGGGGTCGCCGTCACGCTCACGTCCACCCGCCCGCGCTGCGCGGCGGCCTGGATCAGCCGGCGGGCCTCAGGCTCGAAGGGGGCAAGGAGACGGGGGAGCTTGAGCGCGATGTCGAGATGCCGATGGTTGACCGACTTGCACTCGACCGACACCGCCAGCCGGGCCCCGGACACCTCCGCCCGGCCGTATCCTGTCATGCTGCGAATCATGAGGGCCTCTGGGCGTCCGGAGTGGGAACTGCATCGGGCGCTGTCATTGGTGGAGGTTAGCCCGAAAGACCTTTTCTGTCAATACGTTCGACGCGGCGGGCCGTTGACAGCGACCCCGGCCGCGTGTAGAGTTCAGCCCGGACGCAGCACTGCAGTGACCACCCGACCCCCGGGACCCCGGCGGGAGACTTGGAGACAATCCATGACACGCGCCTCTCACGCCCAGCCCCTCACGCGCCGCCGGTTCCTCGAAGCCGCCGCCCTCGCGGGAGTGGCCTCCGCAGTCGGCGGGCTGCCGGCCGTCGGTCTTGCCCAGGGCCTCCGGCCCATCAGCGCTTCCCACAGCGTCTCGACCTTCGTCTACGGGCAGCACCTCGTCGCGGCCCAGAAGAAGCTCTTCGAGGAGGAGGGCGTCAAGACCCCGGACTTCATCGTGCCCGGCGGCGGCGCCAAGGTGGTGCAGGCACTCGCGGCTGGACAGGTGATGTTCGCGCTGGGCGACTCGAACCACCCGCTCAAGATCACCGAGAAGGGCAAGGATGCCCTCATGATCTTCGCCACCGACACGCGCTGCTCCTACGCCAACATCGTCGCCCGCAAGGAGCTGTTCGACCGCGGCGTGAAGAGCGTCGAGGCCCTCGCGGACCAGAAGCTCGTGGGGCGCAAGGCCGTCGTGGCGGCCACGGCCATCGGGTCGGGCACCTACGTCTACGGGGTCTACGTGCTGAAGAACACCAAGGCCGCGGACGGCAAGACGGTCAACGATCACGTCGAGTGGGTGGGCGGGGGTGCCTCCACCACCATGCTGGGCGGCCTCAAGGCCGGCAAGTTCGACGCCATCATGGCCGTGCCCGAGTGGCAGTCGGCCGCCGTCGGGGAAGGGTTCGGCCAGCCCATCTACGACATCGCCGACGAGAAGTCCTGGAGCCGCGTCTTCGGCGGCCCCATCCCCGTCACCGTGGGCTACGTCCTGAAGGAGACCATCGAGAAGTCGCCGGACCTCGTCCAGGCCTATGTCAATGCCTGCTACCGGGCCCAGCAGTGGATCCGGAAGGCGAAGGACGAGGAGGTCGTGGACCTGCTCCACAAGCCCTACATGGACACGTTCAAGCGCGAGGTGGTGCTGGATTCCGTGCGGTACTACAGG